>CAZLIW010000024.1:0-12908 GCA_964559325.1 uncultured Halanaerobium sp.
ATGGAAAAACCTCCTCTATGCCGCAAATGGAGCCATAACAATTTAACTTTTTCTATTATGTATACAAACAGTGAAAATTATATTCTTCCCCTTTCTCACGATGAGGTTGTTCACGGAAAAAAAGCTCTACTTGATAAAATGCCTGGAGATTACTGGCAAAAATTTGCTAATTTAAGACTTTTATACACCTATATGTATTCCCACCCCGGAAAAAATCTTTTATTTATGGGGGGAGAATTTGGTCAATTTATTGAATGGGACTACAAAAATGAACTGGATTGGCTTCTCCTGGATTATGATAAACACAGAGAAATCAAAAGTTTTGTACAGGAGTTAAACAATATATATATAAAAGAAAAATCCCTGTGGGAATTGGATCATGAACAGGATGGATTTCAGTGGATTGAAGCAGATGATTATAAACAAAGTGTCATAAGTTATATACGAAAGTCAGAAAATGAAAAACAACAGATAATTGTAATATGTAATTTTACACCTTTGCCCAGAGATAATTACCGTATTGGAGTTCCCGGACCAGGTGAATACGAACTCATATTAAACAGTGATCAAAAAGCTTTTGGAGGCTCAGATTATGAAACTTCTGCCAGAATCAAAGCCGAAAAAAAGAATTCCCACGGTTTTAATTATTCTCTGGCTATTAATCTACCCCCACTTGCTGGCTTATATTTAAAATATAAGCCAAAAAAATAGAAAAAAACAGAGCTAGTTAAAAACTATAAAAACAGGAGGTAACGCTATGGCAAATCTAGAACTTCTTGCAATGATTCTTGCAGGAGGAAAAGGAAGCAGATTGGGAGTGCTGACAAAAAATATCGCCAAACCTGCTGTTCCATTTGGAGGAGAATACAGATTAATCGATTTTCCCTTAAGCAACTGTTCAAACTCCGGTATTGATACAGTTGGGGTTCTCACACAGTACAAACCTTTAGTGCTTAATTCTTATATAGGTAATGGAAGCTCCTGGGATCTGGATAGAAACAGGGGTGGAGTTACTGTTTTGCCGCCATATGTCAAAGAGACCGGTGGATCATGGTATAAAGGAACAGCTGATGCAATTTATCAAAATATCGAATTCATAGATATATATGATCCCGAATATGTTCTTATACTCTCCGGTGATCACATATACAAAATGGATTATTCTCTGATGCTTGATTATCACAAAGAAAAAAATGCAGAAGCTACTATAGGTGTTCTGGAAGTTCCATTAGAAGATGCCAACCGATTCGGAATAATGAATACTGATGATTCACAGCGAATATTTGAATTCCAGGAAAAACCTGAAAAACCCAAAAACAATCTGGCTTCAATGGGAATCTATATTTTTAAATGGGAAACACTAAAAAAATATCTTTTAAAAGATGCAGAAAATGATGATTCTGATGGCGATTTTGGAAAAAACATTATTCCTGCTATGATTAATAATGACCTATTGATTTATGCATATAAATTTACAGATTACTGGAAAGATGTTGGTACAATCGAAAGTTACTGGGGAGCTCATATGGATCTTCTTGGTGACTCACCTGAACTTGATCTGCACGACAGAAACTGGATTATCTATTCAGTTAATCCAAACAATCCTCCACAATATATAGCAGAAACTGCAGAGGTAGACCACTCATTAATAAATAAAGGCACACAGGTTTTAGGGAAAATAGAAAATTCAGTTCTGTTTTTTGGAGTTCGAGTTGAAAGAGATGTAATTATAGAAAATTCTGTAATTCTTCCTAACAGCCGCATTGGAAAGGGCAGTCATATCAAAAACTCCATTATTGGCAGAAATGTTACAGTGGAAGCAAACTCCAAAATAGGTATTGATAATCAGTCAGAAGAATTAAAAATAACTGTAATTGGCGATGAGGAAACTGTAAAGAAAAATTCCAGTATAAAATCCGGAACGGTGGTGGGAAAATGATGATGACACCAGTTTACAGCAAAAGTGGCCCTTATATGAGTAATGTCATGGGTATAATTAATAATGCACTCGATGAAACGTTTCTGGAAAAATTAACAAATCACAGATCTCTTGCTTCAGTTCCATATGGATCCCGCTATAGACTGATAGATTTCCCTCTTTCTAATATGGTTAACTCTGGCATAACAAATGTCGGAATTTTGCTGGAAAGTAAATATCGATCACTAATGGACCATATAGGTTTTGGAAAAGCCTGGGATTTAGATAGAAAAAGAAATGGACTTTTTATTCTTCCACCCGCACATATTTATCAGAACAATAGAGCTTATAAAGGAGATCTGCAGAATTTTTCCAGTAATATTGACTATATAAAGAGAAGTACACAGGAATATGTTATAATAACAAGTCCAAATATTGTCTGCAATATAGACTACCGTGATGCTTTTCAATACCATATAGAAAATGAAAATGACATAACTATAATTTATAAAGAAATGGATGTTTTCCGTCGGGACACTTCTTACACTGTAATTAATACAGATGATAATGACAGAATTATAGATATGAAAGTAAATCCTGATAAAAATTATTATAAAAAGATTTCACTGCAGAGATATATAATAAAAAAAGATCTTCTGCTCGAAATACTCGATAACTGTATATCAAAAGGAGAATGGGATTTTGTCAAAAATGCCATTATAGGTAATATCAAAAATTTAAAAGTATATGGATATCCTTTTCACTCTTATGCAGCAGTTATTAATTCAATAAATGGTTATTATAAAAGCAATTTAGAACTTTTAAAATCTGATGTCTGGCAGGAAATATTTCTAAAAAATGGCCCTATTTTTACCAAACCTAAAGATGAAGCGCCAAGTGAATATAAGGAAAGTTCAGTAGCTAGAAATATACTGGCAGCAAATGGCTGCATTATTGAAGGTGAAGTTAGAAACAGCATCCTATTTAGAGGGGTTAAAATACATCCAGGAGCTTTTGTGAAAAACTCAATAATAATGCAGAAATCTGAGATTGGACCTGGAGCAAAATTAGAAAATGTAATTTTAGATAAAGGGGTAACTATTACAGCAGATAAAGAATTAAAGGGAGATATTAATTATCCGGTTATAATAGAAAAAAATTCTATAGTTTAAATTAAAACTTAATTTCAGAAGATTACTTTTAAAATATTAATATTAAATCTCATTTTGGATCTTTCTCACCTTCATTTTAGAGCTGCAAAAAAGGAGAATTCTTTTAAATCTCATTAGAACTCAAAAAACATCCAAACATAAAATGGCCGTATACTGTAAATTTAATAGATTTTAGTAAATAATAAGTACAGTTTATACGGCCTAAATTTTATTATTATTTTTTATTTCAGCATCCTGTCAGCAGTGCAGCCGGATATATAACCATTGCACTTATTGGCGGCACCTTCACCTCATCTGAACAAAAAATTCTTATCGGCTCTGTACCTGCTTCCTTATCATCAACTACAATAGCCCACGTCCTTTTTCCCGGTAGATTAAACTGAGTCCACTCACGATTGGGATTATAAAGAACAACTATTTTTTCCCATCCATCTCCATTGGCATGATTATCAATATAAAATCCAACAGTATTAACCGGAGAATTCATAAACCTGATCTTCTCCCATATCTCCTTTTTCTCCAACATTCTAAAAGCTGGATGATGGCTGCGCAAATTTATCAAACCTTTAATATAATTAAAATGTTCAATATAGGTTGTTTTCCGTTCCCATTTTAACTGATTTACAAATATACCGGAATTATAACTGTTTTTATCACCAAACTTAGTCCGCAAAAATTCTGTTCCGGCCTGTATAAATGGTACCCCCTGAGAGGTAAATAATACAGCCATAGCCAGCCGATGCATTTTTTTTCTTGTTTCTTCATCTGCACCAGGACATGAAACAGCCAATTTATCCCACAGAGTTAAATTATCATGTGACTCAACATAATTGATAGTTTCTGAAGCTTTCTGTGTAAATCCATACAGCATTCTCTCAGGAAATCCAACAGAACCGATTATACCCTTATCTATCTCTTTTTCTAATGCTATTTTCCCCTGAATAAATCCTTTTTTTTGCCCATCATTATCTCCTTTTACTGCATTGCGGAAATTATCATTAAAAACTGCAATACCTGTTCCCTTCTGGCTGCCTTTTTTAAAAATTTGACGTTTTTTAAGCTTCGGTGGAAATGCAGTCCAGGGTTCACCATAAATTATAAGTGAATCATTTTCTTTTTTTAATTTTTCAGCTGCCTGTATAACAGTTTCTTTATCAACTGCACTCATCAAGTCAAATCTAAATCCATCAATATGATATTCTCTACTCCAGTATAAAAGAGAATCTATTATATATTTTCTCATCATTGGTCTTTCACTTGCTATTTCATTACCAACTCCAGATGCATTGGCAAACTTTCCAAGTTTATCAAAACGATAAAAATAATCTGGAAACAATATCTCAAATGGAGAATTTTCTGTTTGATATGTATGATTATAAACAACATCCATGATTACACCAATACCATGTGAATGCAGTACTTTAATCATTTTTTTGAATTCATATATTCTGCTTTCATTTGCTGGATTGGAAGCATAAGAGCCTTCTGGAACCATATAAAAAAGCGGATCATATCCCCAGTTATAACTATTAATATCCATATCATCTGCTGTAGCGAAATCAAATACAGGCAATAAATGAACATGAGTGATTCCCAGCTCTTTAAGATGATCCAGTCCAGTAAGCATACCATCTCTGTTTGTTGTATGCCTCTCAGTAAAAGCATTGTATTTGCCTTTATGCTTAATACCACTTTCTTTAGAAATAGAAAAATCTTTAATATGCAGCTCATATATAACGGCATCTACCGGGTTATTTAGTTCAACTTTTTTGTCATGTCTCCATGTAGGTGGAAATACAGCTGAAGGATCTACAATCAGACCACACCGGCTATTGGTCCCAACAGCTTTTACCCATGGATCGACAAAACCTGTTTCTATTAAATCTTTTTTAAACCTTATTTTATAATAATTACCATATATATCAGCCGGAAGTCTTATCTGCCAGGTACCATTAATAGACTGGTCCAGCTTATATTCCTCTATTTTATTTTCAGCTCTATCATCAGAGTAAATATCAATATATATATTTTCTGCAGGTGGAGACCAAATCCGATAACTTATATTCTCTTTTTCAAAAGTAAATCCAAGGTCATCACCAGAATAAAACATCCTATCTGTATCAACTTCAAAGATATTATATGTCAAAATATCAACTCCAGTAATTATTATCCAGCTTATAATACAGAGAAATAATAATTATATTTAATTTGCAGCAACGTGAACTTAACTTTCAAATTGACTTTGCCTCTGTTAAATTAATTATTCTATATTAATTATCTGTCTCCTTCAATACTGAAACTATAAATTAAAATAATTTCTCAAATTTTTAAATTTTTCAGTAGTGAAATTCATTATAAAAACACTGCTTATTAATTACAATTAAAAAACAGGTTATTTGACTTTTATGTAGAAGTAATAGCAAATAGAACTGTCCTAATTTTTTATAAAAAAAGATTATATTATGATTTGATATTTACTTAATCTGAAAGGGGAGTTTATAAATGAAAGATATTATCAATCATGTTGCCTTTTTAAATCCTCATGGTAATTTTGACAGCAGCAACAGCTGCTGGGGGGAACATCCTGATTTTAATGGTCAGCTGGTTTATGTCAAAGAAATTGCAAAAACTCTAGCGGATATGGGAATAAATGTAGATATTATTACAAGGAAAATAGATGACCCGGACTGGCCAGATTTTTCTCAGCTTTATGATTCATATCCAGACTGCAGTAATTTAAGAATAATAAGGCTCCCTTTTGGCGGCAGCAAATTCCTTCCAAAAGAAAAATTATGGCCTCATATTAAGGAATATGCAGACTGTATTTCGGAATTTTATGATGAAGAAGGAAGTTTCCCAGATTTCTTTACAGCACATTATGCTGATGGGGGTCTTGCCGGAGTTCTTTTAAAAGAAAAAATGGACACTCCATTCTCATTTACTGCTCACTCTCTTGCTGCACAGGAAATTGACAAATTAGCATCTAAAAAACACAGTTTTATAGAAGCTGTTCAACTTAACAATTTTCACTGCCGTATAACTGCAGAAAAACTTGCTTTAAAATACTGCAGTCAGATTATTGTCAGTAGTGAAAAAGAACGATTTAAAGAATATGCACATCCATATTATAATGATATTATAGATATTGATGACGACAGCAAGTTTTCTTTATTACCACCAGAATCCAGCAACAAAATTTATGATCTTAAAACCCTCAATAAAATTGCCTCAGCTTATCTAAATGCTATGAAAAAAGGTATTTCAAAAAGAGTAAGTATAGAAGATGCGAAAATACCCCCATATTTTTATTTGCCTGACAGTGATAATGAAAAAAAGCTGCTTGAGCGATTTAAATCTGAAATTAAAATATAGACTTTTTAAAAATAAATGATATAATAAGGAAATAATTAAATACAAAAAACAATATATTAACAATAAAAGCTATAAGGAGTGATTTTATATATGAACAACAATAAACCACATACCGCTTATTTCTGTATGGAATACGGACTGGACAAAGAAATGAGAATTTATGCAGGTGGACTCGGTATTTTAGCCGGTGATATTTTGAAGGCAGCTAAAGAATATGGATATCCCATTACTGGAATCGGGATATTATGGCGCAAAGGTTATTCTAAACAGTTAATAGGTCAGGATGGAAGGCCTTTTGATCATTATCCCGTAAATGAAGAAGTTTATAAACATGCTGTTGACACTGGAGAAACGGTAACTGTAACAGTAAGGGATCAGGAAGTGAAATTAAAAATATGGAAGCTGGATAAATTCAATAATGCCACCCTCTATCTGCTTGATGCAAATTTACCTGAAAATAGAAAATATCAGACTATCACTGATCATTTATATGGTGGTTTTAATGAAAAAAGAATTGCACAGGAAATCATTCTGGGTATTGGTGGTGTAAGGGCCATCCGCAAACTGGGTCTGAATATTGATATTTATCATTTTAATGAAGGTCATGCTGTACTTGCAGGTACAGAGCTTATTAAAGAAAAAATTGATTCAGGAAAAGATTTCAAAAAAGCCTGGAAAGAAGTAAAAGAAAATATTGTATTTACAACACATACACCTGTTAAAGAAGGAAATGAAACACACAGTCTCGACAGCCTCAAAAAAATGAGTGCTTTTAACGGGCTAAATCGAGAACAAATGAGATCTATAGGTGACAGCCCATTCAGTATGACTGTTGCTGGTTTAAGACTTGCTAAAATTTCAAATGGTGTTTCAAAACTGCACGGTCAAACCTCCAGAGCCATGTGGAGTGGTGTAAAAGGGAAATCAGATATTATCTCAATCACAAACGGTGTTCACCGCGGCACATGGGTGGATAATAGAATTAAAGAAAGTATTGATGATCGTCAAAAACTGTCTTCAGTTCATCAGAAAATGAAAAAAGAGCTGATTAATTTTGTTTTTAAAAAAACAGGTGCAGAACTTAATTCAGAAAAATTATTAATAGGTTTTGCCAGACGGGCTGCAGCGTATAAAAGACCAAATCTTATTTTTAGTAAACCTGAAGTAATTGATCCATATCTTGAAGAAGGGAAAATACAGATTATTTTTTCCGGTAAAGCTCATCCAATGGATGACAAAGGTAAAGATATTATTGCAGATATTGTTAAAAAATCAAAAGAATTTCCAGACAGTGTTGTCTTTTTAGAAGATTACAGCATGGAGATAGCTCATTATCTAACCCGAGGTTGTGATATCTGGCTAAATAATCCCCGTAAACCTCTGGAAGCAAGTGGAACTTCAGGTATGAAGGCAGCTATGAATGGTGTCCTAAATTTGAGTATTTTAGATGGCTGGTGGGTTGAAGGCTGTGAACATGGAATTAACGGCTGGCAGTTTGGTGATGGTTATGTAGGAGAAGGCCAGGATGAAAGTGACCTTTATGCACTGCACCGCATCTTATTTAATGAAGTAGTTGATGTTTATTATAATAATAAAAATCGCTGGCAGGAGATGCTTTACGAAAGTATACATTCAACTTATGAAAGATTTTCTGCTGAAAGAATGCTGAAAAGATATTATGAAGAAATGTACAACTAATTGATAAAACATTAATAATAAATTAAGGCCAGCTGTATAGCTGGCCCTTTATAATTAATGGTTATAACCATTTATCAGGTTAATTTAATTATATTCAATATATTTTATGAAGTATAATAATAAATAATCAATGATTCAGTAATCTCTCCCACAGTAAAAGCAAGTCCTCCAATAAATGCAGGTTCAAGCACCATAATCGGATTAATATATCCAAAGCCAATAACAAGAGCAGCAGATAATATAAATAAATTTACAGTTTTAGCTGTTCCAATCAAATTTGTTTTCTGACGATTCATCAGTACACCCCAATATGATTCTCTGAAAGCCCTTACAAGAGGAAACAAAGAAAATGATAGAGCTGAAAATTGTACCCTTTTAGCAATATCTTTAGATACACCAATTAAATTAATCAAAATAAATTCCCCAAAACTGCTTAACGAAAATAAAATTATTACAATGGTAATTAATAGACCGACAAAAATAGAAAAATTTCTAACTTTAGTCCAGTTGCTGGATTTTATTTTCTCAACATAAACTATGGGAAGCTGATTCAACATTTTTAATGGCCCAATAAAAAAAGTTATCATCGTCCATGTCAAACCATATACGGCAAGTGATCTAACTGGAGAAAAGCTGCGTGCTATACCAGATTGAATTAAAGGCTGAAAGAACATTGTTAAACTGATCATTAAAGATAATGGTAAATAAAATTTAAAAAGAGATTTAATATTCAAAGATCCAATATTTTTTTTGGGCATTTTTTTAGTTGTATTTATAATTTTTCCATAATTTTTTCTAATTAAATAGTAAACAAACATACCCTCAATAAATATTCCAAAAACCCAGGAAATACTTCCTGCCATAACACCTGATAATTTTTGTGTTTCCACTGCCCACCAAAGTATTACCGCCAGAGAAAATAGTCTAAAAAAAGTCCCTGGTAAAATAAGTTTCGTATTTTTAAGAGCAGTAAGCATACCATGAAACATATTTCTAAATAATACAACAAAAGGAAGAAAAAACGTTACAAAAAAAGCATTTAAAGCCAGAGTAACTTCTAAACCAGGGGTGAGCCCCATTATTTCAATTAATATATATTCTCCTGCTGGAGTAATAGGTAAAAGAAATATCAAAAATGCCAGAACTGTAATTATAGACCAGGCAAATTTCGTTGTTAAAAGAAATGATTTAGCATTATCAACAACTGATGCAAAAAGCTGTCTTGACATAATGGCAGGAGCATTAATAATACCAGTTATACTTTTTACGACTGTAAATATAGCGATATTCAGTTCGGGTTTTGGCAGTCTGGCTAAAGCACTATTTGTAGCAGTATGATTTAATGCAATTAACATCGGTAAAATTCCAAGGGGGATAAAAAATCGAATCAATGTTATGTAAGAAATTTCTTCTCTCTTCTCCAATACTTACACCTCTATTTATATTAATATTAAATATTACTATATAATATTAAATTTTAATTTTCAAGTAAAAAAAGTGAGCTTTTAAACTCACTTTACAAGCATTGCTTTCTTTAGGCTAAAAGCTTCACCTTCACCTGTTAAATACTTAACTACCTCAAGGGCAAATTCAACTGCAACACCAGGTCCTCTTGCAGTAATTAAGTTTCTATCCACAACCACCCTATCTTCACTGTAATTAGCTGATTTTATTTCCGAATCATATCCTGGATAACTTGTTGCTTTTTTATTATTTAATACTCCTGCAGCTTCAAGAACCATGGGAGCTGCACAGATAGCAGCGATCAGTCCTTTTTTCGCATCGATATTTTTAATCAATTTCAGCAGTTCAGAACTTTCTCTCAAATTAGCTGCACCGGGCATCCCTCCTGGAAGAACGACAGCATCAAAATCATAATTTAGAACTTCTTTTAATCTCTTATCTGTTCCTATTTTTATGTTATGTGCACCTTTTACAGTATCTGTATCAAGTCCAACTGTAATAACTTCAATTCCTGCCCTTCTTAAAACATCAATAGTTGTTACAGCCTCTATTTCTTCAAAACCTTCTGCCAGTGGAATAATTACTCTCTTCATTTTTATTCCTCCTCATTTGAAGTCTTAGTCTCTGAAGATGTCTTCTCTAACTGCCTGGTAGAGATTTTATCAAAAAAATCTTTCGGCAGAGATTTGAGATGATAATCTCTCTGTGGAAATGGAATTTCAATATTATTTTCTTTGAACTTATCCCAGATGGAAAAAAGAATCTCACTGCGTATATTTTGAATACCATTTCTGGGATCATTTATCCAGAACCTTATCTCAAAATTTACTGAACTATCCCCAAAATCCCTCAATAAACATACAGGTTTAGGATTATCTAAAATTCTATCTTTATCCTGAGCAGCTTCCAGCATTAATTTTTCTACAAGCCTGAGATCACTATCATATGAAACACCAACCGGAGCATCTACTCTAACCAACTCATCACTATAAGACCAGTTGATAACCTCTTTTGTAATAAAATCTTCATTTGGAATTAAATATTCTTTTCCTGCTCTAGTTACTATAGAGACAAATCTTGTGTCAAGCTTTTTTACCCATCCATATACATCACTTATTTCTACAACATCACCGGGTTTAATAGATTTATCCAACAGTATAATTATACCGCTGATAAAATTAGAAACTATTTTCTGCAGTCCAAAACCAAGCCCAACACCTATTGCACCACCTAAAAATGCAAATGCACTTAAATCAATACCGATACTGCTTAAAGTGAATAAAACTGCGGCAGTAAATATCAAAAATCTGGCTATTTTATTTAACAAAACCTTTATAGAGGGTGTCAGACCATCGGTTTTATCAACTCTCATTGTCACAATCTTACTAATTTTCCCGGCTGCCCAAAAAAGAAGCGTAAAAATAATTACACCTTTAAGAATCAGCAGTAATGAAATTCTCAAATTCCCACTGCTGAAAGAAAGACTGTCCATAAATATAATCGTTTGTTCATAAATATTTAATATTTTTAATGCTGCGACCGCCCAAATTAAAATTGATAATATTTTAAACTGATTTTTTCTGGGCAAAAATATAGAAATAAATCTAATAATAACCCAGGCTGTGATAAGGTTGCCGGCAATACTTATTAGCAGATTTGGTAAAGCAAAAACTAATGTAACAATATAATAAAATCCAATGACAAGCATTAAAGTAAATGGATATGATAGTTTATTAAAAATCCATTCTATTTTACCTTTGTTAAGAGATTTTATTTTATTAACTAATGGTTCTAGATATTTACGCAAAATTTTGCTTAAAAAATAGGCAGCAATACTGAGCAAAACTAAGGTTATTAATTCTATTAAATTGGAAAAAACAAATAAACTATTATAAATCCAGTCGATAAATAGATTGTAATACTCACTGAATTGTTCCGTGTTTAGCATAATTACCATCCATTCTTGGTTTTGATTTATGATCAGATTTTTTTCTGGATCAAAGTTTATATTAATTTGTCAGCCTATTTTTATTTTAACACAGCTTTTTTAAAGATGAAAACTGAGTGTTTTTTCTATTCCTTCTGTAAAAGAACTTTCTGCATACCAGTTTAATTTTTTGCATGCTTTTTTATTACTTAAATAACTTTTATAAATATCTCCCGGCCGCTCTGCTTTGTACTCTGGTTCTAAATTTTTATTCAATAACTTATTAAAAACAGCGACAACTCTATTAATCGATATCTCCTTTTCTGTACTTATGTTAAATATTCCGCTACAGTCTAAATTAACGGCTGACAGATTTGCTCTAGCAATATCTCCAACATAAATAAAGTCCCGTGTCTGTTCTCCATTTCCATAAATAATAGGCCTCTTATTCTGTGTCATTCTATCAGCAAAAATGGCAATTACCCCACCTTCACCAGAGGCATCCTGTCTTGGCCCATATACATTTGCATATCTTAAAATACTGTACTGAAAATTATAAAGTCTGCTGTAATTTATTATGTAGTGTTCTGGAGTGTGTTTAGAAATTCCATAAGGAGAATCAGGATTTACCGGATGGGTTTCATCTACTGGAAGGTAATCAGGTTCTCCATATACTGCAGCTGAGGATGCATAAATAAATTTTTCTACAGCAAATTCTTTGGTCATCTCAAGCAAATTTAGTGTACCCATAATATTATTTTCTGCATCATAAAAAGGATCTTCAATTGAAGCCTGTACATCTATCTGTGCAGCATGGTGAATTATACAATCAAATCTGTTGTTTTTAAAAACAGACTCAAGATTATCATTTAAATCGATTTTAATAAAATTAGCTTTTTGATTTATATTACTTTTTTTCCCACTGCTTAAATTATCAATTATTGTTACATTATATCCATTATCAATTAGTAAATCTGTAATATGTGAAGCAATAAAGCCCGCTCCACCTGTTATAAGAACATTACCCATTGCTCTTCACCCCAATAATTCCCAGATTCAAAAGTTTTTCTTTTAAAGCTTTTGAATCTCTAAAATGAATCGTTTTTATCCCCACTTTTTCTGCAGCTATTAAATTTATTACAAAATCATCAATAAAGAGAGTTTCTTCTGCCTTTAAATTATATCTATCAAGTAAAATATCATATATTTCAGGTTCAGGTTTAATATAATTAATATCAGCAGAAATAACTATGCCATCAAAATAATCCAGAAACACAAATTTATTATTTATGTATGAAAAAGCTTTTTTATGGAAATTAGATAAAACAAATAAATTAAATCTGTTTTTAAAGAAGTT
>CAZLIW010000025.1:0-12607 GCA_964559325.1 uncultured Halanaerobium sp.
AGTGAAGGAAGAAATCAATTTGTTACTTCAAGTGCTTCTGGTGACCCAAGGGCTGGTGTTCCGGGAGAAGAGGGATATGGGACAATAAGTCAGGGCTTTTTGGAAATGTCCAATGTAAAAGTAGTGGAAGAAATGGTAAATATGATAGCTGCACAGAGAGCTTATGAGGTTAACTCAAAGGCAATAACTGCAGCTGATGAGATGTTACAGACTGCCAATCAGCTGAGGAGATAGTATTAAAGGGTGAATAATATAATGTTAAAAAAAATACTGCTGCTGGTTCTGCTGCTGATTTTTAGTTTCAATGTTAGGGCATTTGAGATTTCAATACCACAGGAAATTTTTGTTGATTTGGACAGGATTACTTTAGGTGAAGCAGCAGTAATAGATGCAGGAGGTCTTTCAACAGCCGAACTAAAAAAGCTGAAAAAACTGGATCTTGGCAGATCACCACTGCCTGGATATAAAAAAACACTCAGTCAGGCTCTTGTAGAAATTTCTATAAAAAATATCGGATATGATAATGATGATTTTAGATTATCTATGTCACCAGATGTATCAGTAAGGAGAAACAGCAGTCAAATCAAAGCTGAAAAAATAGCAGAAGTAGTAAAAAGTCAGCTGAAGAAGAAAGCAAATGTTGATGAAGATAAGATAATAATAAAAATCAACCGTCAGCCTGACCCGATTAAAATACCAGTCGGAGAATATGAGCTTATTATAAATGATAATTATAATTTAAAACTGGGCCAGAATACTGTGGTATTAGAAATATATCAGAATAGCAGGCAGTACAAAAAAATATATGTGCCTTTAAAGCTGGGGGTTAAAATGACAGTATTTAAAGCAAAAAAAAGATTTAATCATGGAGAAAAAATAAATAAAGAAGATTTTGAGAAAGTGGAAGTTGAAATTTATTCTGATAAAAATAATCTTGTTTCTGAATGGAATAATAAAAAAATTAACGGGAAAATTTTTAGAAGATCGGTTCCTGCCGGGAGCTATCTTTCCTATGATGATTTTAAAGATCCTGTTTTGGTCAGATGGGGAGATAAAGTTAAAGCAGTTGTAGAGATAAATAATATATCTGTAACTGCTTTTGTTACCGTCCGCGGTCGGGGTAAACTGGGAGATATAATAGAGGTTGAAAACCCCCAGACAGGATTTCGTTTTCAGGCAGAAGTAGTTTCAGGTTCTGAAGTTAGATTTATATCCAAATAAAATTTTGTTTTATCTGGTGGCAGAAATAATTGATAAATTTGTTTAGTTTTGCAAAAATGAGGTGGAAAAATGTTAATGAAAAATAAGACAGTTATTATTCTGTTTCTTTTTCTAATAATATTTACTTCAGCAGTTTGCGGGAAATCTCTGTGGAGTGAAGATAGTTCTGGATTTTATAATGATTATCCAGATTACAGCTCTGGAGATATAATAACAGTTGTGATAGAAGAAGATGCAAGTGCAATTCAGACTGCCAACACCGATACAAATCAGTCAAGCAGTGTTGATGGCTCTGCTGGAACAGGTTTTTTTGATTTTCTTAAATCATTTGGTTTTGGTTATTCTGATTCTGATTCTGCCGATGGTCAGACACAGAGAAGTGGTACCCTGACAGCTGATATAACAACAGAAATTGTTGGAGTTAACAAAAATGGAAATTTAAAGATAGAGGGAAAAAAAGTAGTTAAGATTAATGGAGAGACACAGACTATTAAATTGTCAGGTGTAGTTCGTCCTGAGGATGTTGATTTTGAAAATAATGTTTCTTCAAAAAATATTGCACAGGCAGAGATCGAATATGAAGGTGAAGGTCCTGTAGGAGATAAACAGAAGCCGGGACTGCTGGGCAGACTGTTTAACTTCATCTTTTAATGGAAGAAGGGATATATTGTTTAAATTTAATTTTAAGATGACAATAAAAGTGTTGGCTTTATTTATAATGGTTCTTTTTATTCTGCAGTTTTCTGCTGCAGCACAAGAACCATCTGTTGAAATAGGAAATATAACCAGGATTAAGGGAATGCGCCAAAATCAGCTGATAGGATATGGTATAGTTGTTGGTCTAAATGGTAGTGGTGATTCCAATAGAAGTCAGTCAACAGTACAGAGTGTGGCAAATATGCTGCAGAATTTCGGGATATATGTTGATTCTGGCCAGGTTGCAAGTCAGAATATAGCTGCTGTAATGGTTACCGGAAAACTGCCTCCAATTGTACACAGCGGAGATCAGATAGATGTAACTGTCAGTTCTATTGGAGATGCTGACAGCCTTCAGGGAGGAACACTGCTTATGACTCCACTAAAGGCTCCAAATGGAGAAGTTTTTGCTTCTGCACAGGGAGCTGTATCTATCGGAGGCTATAATATTAGCAGTGGTGGAAGTACCCAGCGAGAAAATCATCCGACAGTTGGAAGAATTCCGGGTGGGGCTATGGTCGAAAAAGAACTTTTAGTTAATTTAAATGGAAATAGCCTTACCTATGTACTGGATACTCCCAATTTTGAAACGGCAGGTCAGATTGCAGAAATGATAAACAGTCAATTTTCATCACAGAATGTAGCCAGAGCTCAGGATTCATCTACTGTAAATATAAAAGTGCCAGAAAGTTATTCAAACAGAGTTGTAGAATTTATTGCAGAGGTAAATAATATTCAGGTTAGACCCGGACTGGAAGCAAAGGTTATTATTGACGAAAGAACCGGCACGGTGGTTTTTAGTCACAATGTGAGGATATCTACAGTTGCTGTTGCACACGGCAATCTTTCTGTTAAAATTACAACTGATACAGAAGTTTCTCAGCCGCCTCCATTAAGTGGTGGGGAGACAGAAGTGACAGAAGATGTGCAGATAGAAGTTGAAGATGGTGAAGAAGGAAATATGATGGTAGTGGGGCAGCAGACTACAATTGAAGATTTAGTAACCGCATTAAATGCAATTGGTGCTACTCCAAGAGATATAATTTCAATAATACAGAAGATAAAGGCTGCCGGTGCACTACATGCTAAATTGGAAATAATATAAAATGCTGGAGGTTTAATCTATGCAGATAAATAATTTTAGCAGCAGTGCCAGATATTCGGCACTGCAGCAGATGGAACAAAAAACGTCGGAAGAAATAAAAAATGCAGCTGAAAATGAGCAAGATCTTGAAGAAGCTGCTTCTGAATTTACATCTATTTTTATAGAAAAAATGTTTTCTGCAATGAAGAATACACTTTCTGATGAAAAACTTATTGATGGTGGATATGCAGAAGATGTGTTTACAGATATGCTTTATAAAGAATACAGCATTATGTCGGGAAAGCAGGGCCTGCTGGCAGATTTAAATAGAAAACTTGCAGCTCAGCTGAGCTCAGAATAAACAGAATGTGAATCTTTTCATTTGTACCGGGTACGAAAAGCGGCTTTCGTACCCGGTACACACATTGTTTTGACATTCATTTTTAAATAATATATAATAATAACAATTAAAGTTTCAGCTGTTTTTAGTTTTAGAGAAGAGTAGAGGTTAGATTAGCTTTGTCAAAAAACAAAATGAGGAGAGATGAGTTGAGATGAAAACTAAAGATTTAGCACAGGCGGCACTTTTGGTGGCGGTCGGATTTATTTTACATGCAGTTTTTCCACCAATTGTACTGGGTATGAAACCGGATTTTGCTCTGGCCATGATGTTTATTTTATTGATTATCAAACAGGATTTTAAGCTTGGATTTCTGGTAGCGGTGTCAACAGGTATTTTTACGGCTTTAACAACTGGTTTTCCAGGAGGGCAGCTGGCCAATATGGTGGATAAAATAGTTACTTTTTTAATTATTTATCCTCTAATACCGGTAATTTTAAAACTTCCTTCAGTTAAGCTGTCAACTGCTGTAATTACTTTTATGGGGACACTGGTAAGTGGGGCTGTATTTCTCGGAACCGCGGCTTTTATAGTGGGTCTTCCAGGACCATTTACTATATTGTTTTCCACAGTGGTTCTTCCGGCAGCAGTTATAAATACTATAACAGCTGTTGTAGTTTTTAGTGTTGTGCATTTTGCAGCAGACTTCAGCCAGGGAGAAAGTGAAATGATTTAATATCAGTATGTAGATTATGCCCCCTCATATGAGGGGGCTTTAAACTTTTTTTGGGGGGGAAAAATAAATTTAAATATTTAGTTGCATCTGCAACTAAATTATGTTATCCTAAATTAATAATAGTTGCATCTGCAACAAAATTAGAGGTGAAATATATGTATATAAGCGCTCCTATTGGTAAATGGATATCCAGATTATATAAAGACCATGACCAATTTGTAGATGGATTACTGGAGGATCATAATTTAAATCACAGTGAAGGTAATATATTGATATATTTATATAAGGATGGAGATGGGATAAATCAGAAAACATTAGAAGAAAATCTTGGTGTAGATAAGGCCACAGTATCACGTTCAATTAAAACATTATTAAAAAAAAATTATCTTAATAAAGAAATTTCACCGGAAGATGGAAGAGTCCATTTGATATTTCTGAGTGAAAAAGGAATAAAAAAAAGAAAGAAAATAGAACATATTTATAACCAGTGGTTTAAGATATTTATTGAAGAAATACCAGCAGAAAATGTAGAAATTGTAATTAAAACTCTGAAAAAAATGTATGAAATCGTACAAAATTGAAATTTTATTTACTGGAGGTTGGAATAATGAGAAAAATATTAAAACATAATAAATTAATAGTAATTATAATTTCTTTAATAACCTTATTTTTTCTTTTTCAATTACCAAAAACAGAAATTAATAATGATATTAAAGTATTTTTACCGGATGATCATCCAGTAAAAATGAGCAATAATCAATTAGATGATATATTTGGGGAAAATGACAGTATAGTGACAGCAGTTAAATTTAAAAGGGGGGAGATATTTAGCCCGATAAATTTAGAAACATTATCTAAATTAAGTTCTGAACTAGAAAATATTCCCAGCATTGATGAAGTTACTTCATTAACAAATGTTGATTACATTGAAGGCAGTTCTGAAGGTATGATTGTAGAAGAACTTGTGGAAGAATTACCTAAAAACAAGGAAGAAAGCAGAAAAATAAAAGATAAAATATTAAACTGGGATCTTTATGAAGATAACCTTTATTCAGATGATTTCAAATCAACTCAAGTATTAATTAGTCTAAATGATGGTTTAACTAATGAAGAGAAAGAAAAAGCATATTATCAAATTAAAGAGGTAACCAATAATTATAAAAATAATGATACAGAAATTTATATAGCAGGAGCTACAGCTGTTAATGTTTTAATGGGGCACAGCATGATTGAGGATATTAAGTATTTAATTCCTTTTATTATAGCAGTTTTAATTTTAATTCTTTATTTATTTTTCAAAAGAGGTTTGGCTGTTGCCTTAATTTTAATGACAGTTTTGGTCAGCAGTATTTGGTCCATTGGTTTAATGGCCTTTCTTGGTATTAATTTGACTCTTGTTTCAACAGTAATACCGGTTCTATTAATTGCAGTAGGAAGTGCTTATGGAATTCATATTCTGAGCCATTACTATGATTATCTCAATGAATATCAGGGTAAAATTTCAGTATCTGAACAGAAAGAGTTGGTTATTAAAACAGTTAATAAAATGGGTAAAGCTGTATTTTTGGCTGCTTTAACAACGGTAGCAGGGTTTGGTTCGCTGGCATCCAGTGAAATTGTACCAATCAAAAGTTTTGGTATCTTTACAGCTATTGGAATAGCAGCAGCTTTTGTAGTTGCTCTGTTTTTGATTCCTTCTTTATTGATTCTAATTGCTGATTTTAAAGATGATTTTAAAACTAAAAATACTGAAACGCCAGAGTTTAAATCACTATTAGAAAAAATGCATAATTTTTATTCTAAAAGAAGAATATCTATTATTATAATTGCTGTTTTAATTTTAAGTGCTTCATTTCTTGGATTTGAAGATATAGTTGTAGATACTCCATTGATTGAAATGTTTAAAGAAGATACAGAAATCAGGCAGGCAGATGATTTTATTAATGATAATTTTTCCGGAACTAATATAATGAGAGTTATGATAGAAGGAGAAGAAATGGGCGATTTAAATCACCCAGACATTTTAACTCAAATGAATGGGCTGCAGCAGCATTTAGTTTCTCATTTTGATGAAGTTGGTAAAGCATCTTCAATAACAGATTATATTAAAAGAATGAATCAGGTAATGAACTATCCGGAAGAAGAAATTACTGAAGCTTCTTCTAATGGTTCAAAAACTGGTAATAAAGATACTGATAGTTCAGAGATGGGATCCAGTTTTTATGAAAAAGGTAGTGAAGATAATACATCAAGCTTTTATAAAGAAGATGAAGAAACTGAAGAAACAGCATCAAGTTTTTATGAGAAAGATGAAAAAGATTCAGTAAATGATAGTTCGAGTTTTTATCAAAGTGAAAAGAAAAAAGAAAGCGATTCTCAGTCTGAAAGAAAACTATTAAAAAGTCCTGATAAAGAAAAAAATATTTCCGAGTATGAATTTATTCAGCTTTTAAATGCTGCTTTAACTAGAGCAGAAAAAGAGAATATTAATGCAGGAGAGTTAGTTAAATTATTAGAAAAAGAGATGAATTATCAGGCTGCAGCTTATTATGAAATTCCGACTGATTTAGATAAATATGGAGCGGCATCTAAACAGAACTTACAGAATTTAATTTCACAATATCTTTTATTATATTCTGGTAGTGTTGATGATTTAATTAATGATCAGTTAGAACCTGATAAAGCTCAAATGTTATTACAGTTAAATAATCCCAGTAATTTAGTTGCTGAAAAAGTTAGATCAGAAATTTATAATTATAGTGATAACTTTCCGGAAAAATATAATCTGACTGTTACCGGTAATGCGACTATGGCTTTAGAGGCCAATAACTTAATTGTCAACAGCCAGACCAAAAGTATAATAATTTCATTTATTATAGTTTTTTTAATAGTTGCTATTTCCTTTAAATCAATTATTGCCGGGTTGTATGGAATTATTCCGCTTGCTTTTTCACTAATTATTAATTTTGGTTTAATGGGGCATTTGGGAATCAGACTGGATGTAGGAACCGCAATGGTTGCCTCTATTGCTATAGGTATTGGAGTGGATTATACAATTCATTTTCTGCATTCCTACCATGCTGAAAGAATAAAAGAGGATGATCTTCATTTAGTAACTCAAAGAACTCTAACTACTACAGGGAAAGCTATAATTTTCAATGCTATTTCTGTAGCAGCAGGATTTTTGGTGCTTCTATTTTCTAATTTCTATCCGTTGATCTATTTAGGATTTTTAATTGCAGTAACAATGGTTACATCTTCAATAGCTTCTTTAACAATTTTACCATTATTATTAAATCTATTTAAACCAAAGTTCATTAGTAAAAAATATTAAAATATAAATTTAGGAGGAAAATTATAATGAGAAAAAAAGCAAAAATTATTTCAATATGTTTGATAGCATTATTTGTTATTATTAGTTTAAACATGACAGCTGCTGCGATTGATGGACGTGAAGTAATGGAAAGAGTTGACGAGCGAGATACAGGAGATACAAGACATGCACTTATGGGAATGGATTTAATAGATAAAGATGGAAATGTGAGGCCCAGAGTTGTAGAAATCTGGTCCAAAAAAGTTGACATAGAAAACGATTTAGATCAAACAATTATGGTGTTTCATGAACCGGCTTCTGTAAATAATACTCGTTTTCTGCAGATTGAAAATGATGTAGAGGATGATGATCAGTGGATATATCTTCCTGATTTAGGAAGAGTGAGACGAATATCTGGTGGTCAGGGTGAAGATTCATTTATGGGAACAGATTTCACATATGATGATATGAAATCCAGAGAGATAGATGATTTTGTATATGAACTACTTAAAGAAGAAGAGATCAAGGGTTATGAATGCTATGTTGTGGAAGCTGTACCAAAATCTCCAGAAGAGGAGCAGTATGCTAAAACAATAAGCTGGGTAACAAAAGATCATTATGTACCTTTAAAAGTAGAAATGTATAACAAAAATACTGAAGAATTATTCAAAGAGATGCTTGTTGAGAGTGATATTAAAAAAGTTAGTGGGATTTGGACTGTATATTCTACTTTGATGAAAAATCTTGATACAGGGCACAGCACAAGATTATATGTAAAACAGCAGAATGGAAATCATTTACTTGAATACAATAAAAATATTAATGACAAGAGATTTACACAGCAGTATTTAAAAACAGGACGTTAAAAGTGGGAGGCAAGAAAAATGTTAAAAAATAAAAATAGTATTTTAATTACCGCAGCTGTCTTTACTATTATTTTAGCTGTAACAGCTCCACTTAATGCTTTTAATGGAGACAGTTTCTATGGTGAAGAAGAAGAAATTTCTACTGAGGTAAGTGGAGAACTTTTTCCGGAATACAGGTTGCTGTCTGATAATGGTGATCTGGAAGAAAATATGATGGGAGAAATGAAGTTCACTTATCCAGGCAGCACACATGAATTTAAATTTTTGCTTGATTTTCAGGTTGGAGCAGCAGAAGAAATAGATTTTGATGAAGCATATTACCGCTACTATGGTGATAAGTATCATTTTTTAATTGGAAAACACCGCACAATCTGGGGTACCGGTGATAAAGTTCATGTTGTTGACAATTTGAATCCAGAAGATATGAGTGACTTTATAAATCGAGAATATAAGGACAGACAAATTGGAGAAGAAATGTTAAAAATAGACCGTTATTTCAGAAAAGGTAATGCCAGCCTCGAATTTGTTTATACACCTGAATTTAGTGGACACAGGCTGGCTGATGATCCGGATAGTTCACTTGGCAACTGGGTAATTAATCCTTTTGCTGGTAAGTTTGAGCTTTCTAATCTGGCAGCTATTTCTCCATATTCACAAAAAGAGATAATAAATAAATTTGAAGACTCCATAGATGATGAAGAAAATCAATTTGGTCTGCGTTTTACAGATAGCAGACAGGGAGTGGACTATGGATTCAGTTATTATAAAGGATATCTGAGAGAGCCCAGCTATAATCCTCAGACATTAAATCAGAGTTTAGAAAAGATAGATTTTAATTCGAATATAAGTGCAGCCGAATTTAGTAAAGTTCTAAATGATGCTTATTTACACTATGATGAAGTCGATATATTTGGATTTGAGCTGGCTAAAGTTATTGGTGATGTTAACAGCCGCTTTGAACTGGCCTATTGTCGGACAGATGATACATCCGGTGATAATCCTGCAGTAAAAAATAATAGAATAGCCTGGGTTGTTGGTGGAGATAGAGATCTTCCTATTAGTAATCTGAATTTAAATATTCAGTTTACAGGCACAAAAATACTTGATGATGAAGAGATCAAAGAAAATCATATTGATTACAGCGAAGACGGGGATTATACCTCACACAGAGCAATTGTAAAGCTTGAAGACAGCTACAGCAATGAAAAAATAATTCCAGAATTAACCTGGATTTATAATCTAAACGATAATGATTACAGTCTGGAAGCTGCTGTAGATTATGAAATGCAGCAGGATCTGCATCTAGAGCTATCTCACAAAATATTTCATGGAGATAATGAGTCTATTTTTGGTCAATTTGAAGATAATGACTATACATCAGTCGGGTTAAGATACAGCTTTTAAGCTGTATCTTCAGCTGATCTTTGTATAATTGAGAAAAAATTATAAATTATTATCTGACAGTTGACATTAAAAAGATGTCTGGATATAATAGTTTTGTGCACTTAAGGGTTTAAATATTTATAGTGATAGAAGCGGGAGGTGAATGTAGACTATGGCTCACGTAATTTCTGATGACTGTATTATGTGCGGTGCCTGTGAACCAGAATGTCCTGTGGATGCTATCAGCGAAGGGGATACACAGTATGTGATCGATGCAGATACTTGTATTGACTGTGCTGCATGTGTTGCGGTATGTCCTGTTGATGCTATAAGCCAGGCATAAAGTTATTAAGATGACCGGAGTGATTAATGCTCCGGTTTTTTGCATACTTTTATCATTAGATATTTAAACTGCTGGCTGTATTTCTATTTAATTGTAGTTTAATTTGTTGAAGATAATTAAGAAGGATTTAATATTTGTACATAGAAATAAATAGATGAAGACAATTAAAATAAGGAGATGAAATTTATGCATAAGTTAAAAAATGTTGATCCAGAAATGGCTGATATAATTGCAGAAGAAGAGAAGCGTCAGGCCCAGAATATAGAACTTATTGCCTCTGAAAACTTTGTTAGTGAAGCTGTTATGGAAGCAGCCGGTTCTGTGTTAACCAACAAATATGCAGAAGGATATCCTCATAAAAGGTATTATGGTGGCTGTGAAGTTGTTGACAAAGCAGAAGAGCTGGCAATAAAGAGGGCAAAAGAGCTTTTTGGAGCAGAACATGTAAATGTACAGCCCCATTCTGGTTCACAGGCCAATCAGGCAGTATATTTTTCTCAGGTTCCAATTGGAGGAACAATACTGGCTATGGATTTAACCCACGGTGGACACTTAACCCACGGAAGTCCTGTCAATATGTCAGGTAAATATTATAACTTTTTTCACTATGGAGTAACAAAAGATAAAGAAATTATAGATTATGATCAGGTGGAAAAACTTGCAAAAGAAGTTGAACCTGAGCTTATTGTAGCAGGAGCCAGTGCCTACCCGCGTGTTATTAACTTCCATAGGTTTAGAGAAATAGCAGATAAAGTTGGAGCCCTATTTATGGTGGATATGGCCCACATAGCAGGTTTAATAGCAGTAGATCTGCATCCAAATCCGGTACCGGAAGCAGATTTTGTAACAACAACAACCCACAAAACACTGAGAGGCACCAGAGGAGGAATGATCCTCTGTAAGGAGAAATTTGCCAAAGATATAGACAAGGCAATATTCCCCGGACTGCAGGGAGGACCACTGATGCATATAATAGCAGCCAAAGGAGTGGCTTTTAAAGAAGCACTGACAGATGAATTTGCTGAATATCAGGAGCAGATAATAAAAAATGCTAAAGTGCTGGCAGAGACCTTAAGCAGTTATGGTATGCGTCTTGTATCAGGAGGAACAGACAATCATATGATGCTGGTAGATTTAAGCAACATGAATATAACAGGTAAGGAAGCAGAAGCGGCACTGGATAAGGTTGGTATTACAGTAAACAAAAATACAATTCCCTTTGAGACAAGAAGTCCATTTGTAACAAGTGGAATAAGAATAGGAACACCGGCTGTAACAACACGGGGAATGAAAGAGAAAGATATGAAAAAGATCGGAGAATTTATATTTGAAGCATTAAAAGCCTCAGATAACGAAAAAGCCCTTGCAGAACTCAAAAAAGAGGTACATAAATACTCCGGAAAATTTGTTTAAAAATTTGTTTAAATATAAATAAAATTAAAAATATAGATAAAAAGGCCGGGGTAATCCCGGCCCTTTTTTACAAAAGGTGATAAAAATGAGTATAAAATTAATTGCATTTGATCTGGATGGAACTCTGCTTAATAATGAGCACCAGCTGGATCAAGAAACAATAGAAATAATAAGAAAAGTGCAGTCAAAAGGAATAATAACACTTACTGCAACAGGTAGAATGTTCTGTTCTGCTCTGCCCTATATTAAACAACTAAATATTAAAGAAGCTGTTATAAATTATAATGGAGCTCTTGTTGTAGATCCGATAAAAGAAAAAGTTATATTTCATGATCCAATACCACTTAAAACAGCCAGAGAGATTGTTAAATTTGCAGAAAGTGAAGGCCATTATCTGCAGGTTTATCTTGACGACAGACTTTTTATAGAAAAAAAACAGAAAGAAACATCTATCTACGAAAAGACAGCTGGAATAAAGGCAGAAGAAGTCGGTAATTTAAATGAATTTATAAAAAAGCCGCCGACAAAATTGGTAATAATAGAAAATGATCCAGAGGTTCACAAAGAAATATATAATAAACTGTCAGAAAAATTTGCTGACAGTCTGGAAGTAACATCTTCTATTAATAATTTTGTAGAAATGACTGCCAGGGATATTTCTAAAGCTACAGCCTTAAAAAAAGTTGCCGATAATCTATCTGTAAAAAGAAAAGAAATTATGGCTTTTGGTGATGGCTTAAATGATCTCAAGATGCTGCAGTGGGTTGGACATGGTGTAGCTATGGAAAACGGACATCCGGAACTAAAAGAAAACACAAAAAATACTGCTTCCAGAAATATAGAACTTGGTGTAGCAGAATATTTAAAAAACTATTTCAACTTGTAGCAGGATGATTCTGTCAGATTAACAGCATCCTGCAGCTTGTAAAGCATTACTTTTCAGTGATATAATAATTTTATGGTCTAATATTTGATGTGTTTATTTTATGATTTCAACATTCTGTATTTGTTTTATAGTTCGATATAGAAATTTGTTTACTTTTTGGATTGATATATTAATGTTTACTATTAGATTTGATACTTTGATGTTTTGATATAATAATTTTAATATATTATCAGGAGGACATAATATTGCAGATATGGCAGATACTAAAGGATAGTTTTAAACAATTTTATAATAACTTGTTAAGATCTGTGCTTTTGAGTCTCTGC
>CAZLIW010000026.1:0-12591 GCA_964559325.1 uncultured Halanaerobium sp.
ATACATTGAACCATAAACAACTACAACTCCCTCAGTTGTTTCCTGCTTACTCCATCTGTCATATTCACTAATAATATAATCCGTTTTGTCTCTCCAGACAGGACCGTGTGTTGAAGCTACCATTTTTATATCAAGTATTTCACTCAATCTATTAATAGTTTTATGAACCACAGCTCCATATTTACCAACTATATTGGAAAAATATCTTCTTATCTCATCTTCAAAAAAATCTATATTTAGCTCATCATCAAATAAAAATCCATCTAATGAACCAAAACCTCCAAATGCATCACCAGAAAATAATATTTGATCATGTTCATCAAATGTCATCATTGTTTCCGGCCAGTGAATCATTGGAGTAAGATAAAAAGTCAGCCTGTGGCTCCCTAAATCAATTTGATCTCCATCTGAAACCACTTTAGTACCATTTGTGATTCCATAAAAACCTTCTAAAAAATTCATGGTTTTTTGGTTGCCGATAATCTCCATATCCGGATATGCCTCACGCAGAGATTTTATAGAACCAGAATGGTCAGGCTCCATGTGATTAATAATTAAATAATCAACTTTTTTATCTCCAATAACATTTTTAATCTTATCTAAAAAAGAATCATTGTAATTTATTTTTACTGTATCTATTAAAGCTACCTTTTCATCATCTATTAGATAAGAATTATAAGAGATTCCTTCTGGAAGCGGCCAGAGTGACTCAAAAATATCTGTCTCTCTATCATTTACTCCAACCCAGTAGACATCATCAGTCATTTTTATAGAATTATACATAACAAATACCTCCTATTATTATATTTTCTTTTTAACTGCTGTGAATCCTGCTTTAAAATAAGACTATAAATAAAATAATATATTAATTAAAGCAAAAATATTAAATAAAAAATTTGAACATCAGTTTCTCAACTTTTTAAGAATATCTGAAAAATCATCAGGCAGTTCTGCTTTGAACTCCATTTTTTCTCCGGTAGTAGGATGAGTAATTATTAACCGATATGCATGCAGCATTTGTCGACTTACAGACAATTTTTTATCAATATTTCCATATTTATTATCCCCTGCAACCGGGAATCCCATATAAGAAAAATGAACTCTAATTTGATGTGTCCTACCTGTTTCAATTTTTACTTCAACTAAAGTATAATTTTTAAACTCTTCTTTTATTTTAAAACGACTGACAGCTTTTTTACTATTTCTTTTTCTAACAGCCATTTTTTTACGTGAAGAAGGATCTCTACCAATAGGAGCATCAATTTTCCCCTTTTTATAAGGAATATTACCTTTTAGAAGTGCCAGATAATATTTTTCAGTTTCTCTCTTTTTAAACTGCTCAACAAGAGACTTGTGACTGCTATCATTTTTAGCAACAATCAAAACACCAGAAGTATCCATATCAAGCCTGTGAACTATACCCGGGCGTTTAACACCATTTATACCGGAAAGATCATCAGTATAAGCCATTAGAGCATTTACAATGGTATCATCATAATGTCCTGGTGCTGGATGTACCACAATTCCAGATTTTTTGTTAAGAACTAAAATATCTTTATCTTCATAGATTATATCAAGAGCAATTGCAGCAGGTTTAATATCGGCTTTCTTACTTTTTTCAATTTTAATTTTAATTAATTCATTTTTTTTGATCCTGTGGCTGTTCTGCACCTTTTTATCATCAATAGTTATACTGCCGTTTTCTATCAGTGTCTGTATATATGAACGTGATTTTTCTTCCAATTTTTCGGCAAGAAATTTATCAATTCTTTTCTGTGAATCTTCAGCATTCACTGTTATAATTTTTTCTTCCATATGAGCACCTCAGTAATTGTTTAGTAAAATTTCTCGTACCAAAATAATGATACCAGCGCTTATAAATAAATCAGCAAAATTAAACACAGGCCAGAATGATAGATCTATAAAATCTACAACATATCCATAGAAAAATCTATCAATTAAATTACCAATAGTACCTCCAGCTGTAAGGCCCAACCCTATTTTGGTCAGCATATTATCTGTCAAAATATTTTTATATAAATAGATGCTAAAAAAAAGAAATAAGAGAGCAGCAATTATAAAGAGAATTCGCCTTCCCTCTAATATTCCAAAAGCAGCTCCTGAATTTTTTAAATTAACTATCTTCAAAAAAGGTTGAATAAGCACAATTTCCTGATTTGTATCAAGAATTACTGCTGTTATGTATTTGCTCAGTTGATCAAGTACAGCAGTTATAATTATAATAAAAAACAGCATTTTTTTCAGCTCCATTATTATTTTAACATAATGTTAAAAAAAGAACAATTACTAAAAAACATTTAAATTTTTTCTAACAAAATTTTAATACAAAATTAAAACAAAAATTAAACAATAATTAGCTACATTAACCGTAATATAAATAGTAAACAAATTCTTATGCAAAAACTTTCCTCCAGCATAATTTTATGCTATTATTATTTTATTAGACATATAAGGAATGAATACAAATGGAAATAACTATTACACATAAAACAAAAAAACGGGCCAGAACAATATTTCTGCTTGCCCTACCCGCAATGATGGAAATGTCTTTAAACACTATGGTTGGGCTGGCAGATACAATTATGATAAGCAGATTTATAGGTAAAGAAGCTCTGGCAGCAGTTGGATTTTCAAATCAAATAATATTTAAACTCATATTTGTTTTTTCTTCTTTTAATGCAGGAGCAACAGCAATGGTTTCCAGAAGTTATGGAGAAAAAAACCGAATGCGGATGAATAAAATCATGAGTGAGAATTTGACAATAAATATAATTTTAGGTTTTTTAGTAACTTTTTTTACCTTTTTTTTCGCAGAAAATATTTTGAATGTATATGATATAACTGATACAGTGAAAAATTTTGGAACAATATATTTAAAATATATTGCCTCAGGACAAATTTTTATGTTTATCTCTTTTGCATCTGCTGCCTCACTAAGGGGAGCAGGTGATACTAAAACACCAATGTATATTACCGGATCGGCTAATATTTTAAATATAATCGGTAATTACTGTTTAATAACAGGTTTCTGGATCTTTCCTCAAATGGGAGTTGCAGGAGCAGCTATTTCAACAGCATTTGCCAGATTTTTTGCAGCTTTCTTCTATATCTTCCGTCTTTTAAAAAATAATGGGAAACTTAAATTAAAATTAGTCTGGATGAAGATAAGCAGAGCTGTATTAAAACCTCTGCTAAAGCTCAGCTATGCTGCAGCAGTAGAACAGTTTTTTATGCAGGTAGCATTTTTTATTAATGGAATATTTATATCATCTTTAAGTACAACCTCAGAAGCATCTTTTAGAATATTATTAAACATTGAATCTATTTCTTTTATGCCAACAATTGGTATAGCTATTGCAGCGACAACTCTGGTTGGTAAACATCTTGGTGAAAACAATGCCGATGAATCTCTAAAAAATGGACTTACTGCAGCGTTTATAGGAACACTTCTGGGAAGTAGTATAGCCTTAA
The DNA here is from genome assembly GCA_964559325.1 of uncultured Halanaerobium sp. Taxonomy (GTDB): domain Bacteria; phylum Bacillota; class Halanaerobiia; order Halanaerobiales; family Halanaerobiaceae; genus QPJE01. Next base: position 3,493 of record CAZLIW010000026.1, read on the forward strand.
TATACTTTATTTTTCCCGGATTTTCTCTATCATTATTTACAAATGAAGCTGAAGTAATTAAATCTTCCATTAAAACACTGAGGCTTGTTGCCTTTAATCAAATTTTTCTTGCCTTTGTAGTAATTATGACTGGTTCCCTGAGGGGAGCAGGTGATACTAAAGGAGCAATGTATATAACAGTTATGCGGCTGTGGCTGGTATTTATACCGCTATCCTATATATTTGTAGTAAAAAACAACTTTGGAGTTGCTGGTGTCTGGATGGCCGAAACAACATCATTTCTGATTTTTTCAATAATTGTATTTAAAAGATTTATAAATATGAAGTGGGCTCAAATAAAAATATTTGAATAGATTTTTAAAAAAGCGGCCTTTTCAGGCCGCTTTTAATTTTATAATTATAATTTGATATTAATTACTTTCTTCATTTACAACTGCCGAACATCTATCACAAATATCTTCATGTTCCTTATCATCTCCAACAGTCTCACTGTATTTCCAGCAGCGTGCACATTTCTCTCCCCTGGCAGGGTGTACTTTTACGCCAATACCTGTCTCACTTCCCATATGAATATTATCATCAGCAAGTTCAGAATCAAGTTCAACCTGGGAAACAATAAACAGATCAGCCAGAAGATCCAGGTTGCTGTTTAAAAGATCTAACTGCGGTTGATTATCTGCTTTTAAAACAACCATTGCTTCCAGAGAATTGCCTATTTCTTTTTCTGCTCTTGCAATTTCAAGTGCTTTTGCAACATCTTTTCTAACCTTAAGCAGCTCTTCCCATTTTTCCATCAGAGATTCATCATAATAATCTTCTCTACTTTCAGGCCAGTCAGTTAGGAATACACTTTCTTCTGTTTTCACTTCATCAGGTAAAAACTGCCATACTTCCTCTGATGTGTGTGGTAAAATTGGAGCAATAAGTGTAACTAAAGCCATCAAAATATCATATAGAGTGCTCTGTGCAGCCCTTCTGCTCAAAGAATCTGTTCCATCTGTATAAAGCCTATCTTTTGTTATATCAACATAAAGTGAACTCATCTCTATAGTACAGAAATTATGAACATCATGATAAACTCTGTGGTATTCATATATATCATAAGCAGTAGTGATTTTTGCTATTAAATCCTGCAGTCTATTCATAATCCAGCGGTCAAATTCCGGTCTATCTTTAAATTCAACATAATGATCATCATGGTTAAAGTCACTTATGTTACCAAGTATAAATCTAAATGTATTTCTTATTCTTCTGTAGACTTCCGAATTCTGTTTTAATATATTATCTGATACCTTAATATCATTTTTGAAATCAGAAGAAGCTACCCATAATCTCAAAATATCTGCCCCATACTGGTCAATAACTTTATGTGGGGATACAACATTACCCTGAGATTTTGACATTTTAATACCTTTATCATCAACAGTAAATCCATTTGTAATCACTTCATTATAAGGTGCTCTACCTTCTGTTGCTACAGCAGTTAATAAAGAAGAATTAAACCAGCCTCTGTACTGGTCTGTACCTTCAAGATAAACCTGAGCAGGCCAGGTTAAATAATCTCTAGCTTCCATAACTGCCTTGTGGCTGGAACCTGAATCAAACCAGACATCCATTATATCTTCTTCTTTTGTAAAACTACTTCCGCCACAGTTAGGACAGCTGTATCCATCAGGAAGCAGTTCTTCAGCAGAATATTTGTACCATGCACCAGATCCCTCTTTAGCAAACACTTTTTTAATTTCTTCTAAAGTATCATCATTAATTACTGCTTCATTACAGTCATTACAATAAAAAATAGGAATTGGAACACCCCATTTTTTTTGTCTTGAAATACACCAGTCAGATCTTTCAGCAACCATATTTTTCATTCTTTCTTCTCCCCAGGATGGGAACCATTTAACATCACTAATGGCTTTTAAAGTTTGATCTTTAATTGCATCAATAGAAGCAAACCATTGATCTGTTGCTCTAAAGAGAAGGGTTCCTTTACATCTCCAACAGTGAGGATACTGGTGATCAATAAAACTTAAATCCATAAGCAGATTCTTTTCTTTTAACTTTTCAGTAACCATTATATTGACTTCATCAAAATGTTTGCCGGCAAACTCTCCTGCTTCTTCTGTAAAATAACCTTTATTATCCATTGGAGCATAAACTTCTAAACCATATTCTCTTCCAACAACAAAGTCCTCATGTCCGTGACCTGGAGCTGTATGAACACATCCAGTACCCTGTTCTAAAGTTACATGATCACCAATTATAAGAAGAGAATCTCTATCAACAAGAGGATGAATACATTTTTTATTTTCCAGTTCTTTTCCACTAAAAGGTTTACTAATCACTTTATAATCTTTAATATCAGTATTTGCCATAACAGAATCTACTAATTCTTCTGCCATAACAAGTTTTTCTCCATCAACTTCTACAACCACATATGGATAATCCGGATGAAATGTAATAGCCATATTTGAAGGAATAGTCCATGGTGTTGTAGTCCAAATTACAACATAACTGTCCTCGGGTGTTAAATCTACACCACCAACAGTTACTTTATCTTTTAATGGAAATTTAACATAAATAGATGGTGATCTTTCTTCACCATATTCTACTTCTGCTTCTGCCAGAGCTGTTTCACAATGTGGACACCAATGAACAGGTTTTTTCCCTCTGTAAAAAAGATCTTTTTTGGCCATCTCTCCAAAAACTTCAATCTGTTTAACTTCATATTCTGGAGCAAGTGTTAAATAAGGATTTTCCCATTCTCCCCAAACACCCAGCCGTTTAAACTGCTCTCTCTGACGATCTATATATTTGAGGGCATAATTTGTACATTTTTCTCTCAGTTCTCCTACAGTAAGTTCTTCTCTTTCTTCATCTGACATTTCTTTTGTAACCTGATGTTCTATAGGGAGACCATGAGTATCCCAGCCTGGAACATATGGTGAATAATAGCCTCTCAGTGTGGCATATCTTGTCACAAAATCTTTTAATACCTTGTTTAATGCATGACCTATATGAATATCTCCATTGGCATATGGTGGTCCATCATGCAAAATAAATGGTTCATTACCTTCTCGTTTTTTAACAGCTTTCTCATAAATATCATTTTTTTTCCAGTATGCTTGAAAATCATTTTCCCGTTCACTTAAATTAGCTCTCATTGGGAATTCTGTATCTGGTAAATTGATTGTTTCTTTATAACTCATTTAATTATTACCTCCCATAAAAATATATAAAATTAAAAAAAGCCCTTGCCCTGGAAAGGGGCGAAGGACCGCGGTACCACCCTAATTGATAATTAAAAAATATCATCTTTAGATTCTCTAACGCAGAAATACGGATACTGCTACTTCTGTTCGCAATATCAACTCACAGGTGATCTTCACTATTTTTATATTTATCGGCTCACACCATACCCGATTCGCTTTAAATATTCCAATAGTTAATATCCTGATCAAAGCATTAATATTATAAATACACTTCTTACAATTATAAACTATTAATCGTTATTAGTCAAGTTATTATCAGCAATGTCCCCTACTCCTGTATAATCTCTATCATCTTCCTCTTTCAGCATTTCTAAGTGGCTTTCCAGCAGTGTCTGAAAACGAATTTTAAAGAAGTTCTTCTTTTCTCTCAGCTGTTCAAAACTTCTTCTTTCCTGAGCAACTGATTTTTCTGCATCATCTTTAATCTTCTGAGCTTTTAATTCAGCTTCTTTAACTATCATTCTGGCCTCATTATTAGCCTGCTCAATTCTTTTATCGACTGTATCCTGCATGGCCTGCAGAGTATTTTCCAGTCTTTCTTCAATATCTTTATAGCTGCTGAGCTTTTCCTGCAGTGACTGTTTTTCATCTTTTAGATTATTCATTTCCTTCAGCAGTCTTTCATAGGCTACACCTATATCGTCCATAAACTCATCTACCTGATCTGTATTATAACCAAAGGTAGATTTTTTAAAATCTTTATTATAAATATCCAGTGGTGTAATTTTCAAAGCCAAGCCTCCTTTAAGTAAATCTTTTTAAAGTTAATTTTATTCTATCTTTATTTGAAAGTCCCCTATCTTCAGAAACTTCAACCCTCCCCCGACCACTAACAGAAATTAAATCACCTATTTCTATATCAAAGGCAGGGTCAGTTACCTGTTTCCAGTTTACTTTAACTCTACCGTTTTTTATATCTCTTGACATTTTGCTGCGAGAATCACCAAAACCAGAACTGGCAACTGCATCAAGCCTCATTGAAGGTACAGTGGTTAAAATTTCCTTAACGTGTTTGGCAGGAATAATTAAATCATCTTCTTTGATTTCTCTTATTTCAACTGGTACCTCATGTACTTTTTTAAGCTTCATCTCTATTATATCTTTAATTTCTTCAGCAGCAACAAACTGAACTGTATCCGGATTAATTAATATATCACCAATCATTTTTCTCTGAATTCCAAGCCCCATTAAAGCTCCAAGAAAATCTCTATGGCTCAAATTTTGAAAAGAAAAATTTCCATCAATTTCAAATACAGTAATGAATTTATCAATAAGATCTGGAAATAAATATTCCGGGAAAATAATTATCCTCTTTCTTTCAGCTGATTTGTAACCACCTTCTTCTTTGAAATTAATATCGGAAATCTGATTTAATAATCCTGTGGCTATTTCCCGCTGATAGGGATTTAAAAAATCAGTAGACTGTTCTTTATTATATTTAAGCACCTGTTCAATTTTATCTATAATTTTTGAGCCGAGAATTTTTTCGTCTTCTTCATAAAGGTGACTCAATAATTTTTCTTTATCCAGCATTTAAATACCACCCTAAATTAGAATTCTTATAATAAAATTTTTAATTATTGAAAGAGCAAATATTGCAACGAGAGGAGAAAAATCAATCCCGATATTTGTTGTTGGCAAAATACTTCTTATCGGACCCAGGATTGGTTCAGTAACATTATAAATAAAAATAATCACTTTTCTCCAGCTCGTATTTTCAACATTAGGTTTAATCCAGGATAAAATAACTCTTGCTAAAATCAACCATGTTACAATTTCAAAAAATAAATTTATTCCTCTAATAAGTGTGTACATTTATTCGCCTCCTGTTTCTAATAATTTCTTTCTCCAAAAATTGCAGTACCTATTCTAACAATTGTTGCACCTTCTTCAACTGCAATTCTATAATCATTACTCATACCCATAGATAATTCGGGAAGTGGGTGCACTCTGTCATGCAGATCCTGCTGCATTTTTCTCATCTTTCTAAAATAAGGACGAATTTCTTCAGGATCTTCAGTATAAGGAACAATAGTCATTAATCCTTTTATTTCAATATTATCTAATTTAATAACTTTTTTTAGAAAAGTTTCAACTTCATTGGGTTTAATTCCATATTTATTTTCATCTTCTGCTATATTAATTTCAATTAAAAGAGGTATAATTTTATTATTCTTCTTAGCTCTTTTATTAATTTCTTTGGCAAGACGCCAGCTGTCAAGTGATTCAATCATATTACAGTTTGGCATCCTCATCAAATATTTTACTTTGTTCCTCTGTAAATGTCCAATAAAATGCCAGTCTAGTTCTATGTTATCTTTTTTAAGTTTATTATCTTTTTCTTCCAATTCCTGAACTCTATTTTCACCGAATAATTTTACACCGGCATTTTTGAGAACTTTTATAGATTCAGCTGAATGGTTTTTACTGACAGCTACAAGAGTAATTTTTTCACATTTCCTACCAGCTTTTTCAGCAGATTCCTTAATTTTATCCTTAACTTTATTCAATCTGAAAATCAAATCTTCTTTTTCCACCATAATTCACTCCTCAATACCATAATTAAAGTCTTCAGGATTAACAATAATCTGATCTCCAACTTCTAAGCCTTTAACTATTACACTCTTATGATCACCATCTATAACAATTACTTCCTGAAAAACATGTTTGTTATATCCACTCAATTTCAAAACTCCCTGACCGGATGGCTGAGTAAACACAGCCTTTCTGGGAACTTTTATACCTCTATAAATATTTTTAATAAAATTTATGTCAACCCACCTGATATTAATCCATTCCGGTACAAATATGTCCATTTTAACAAATATAAAAGATTTATCTATTCCCTCAGTAATATCAATAATTCTACCTCTGATTAAATCTACTTTCTTATGTTCGGTTAGAAAAACAATTTCATTAATTCTAAAACGTTCGGCTTCTTCTTTTTCAGCAGGAACTACCAAAAATAAACGAAAATTATTAATTATTCTGTAGAGAGTCTGTCCTTTTTTAATTTTATCTCCAGAAATTAAATGGCGATAATTGCCTTTATATTTTTCTATGTTATTTAAATCAAGTTCATTCATATTGGAAGGAGTGACCTTAGATCCCAGTCCATCTGAAGCATAACTCAAAATACCTGGGACTTTATTATATATACTCAAATTCCTATTTTCCGAACTTATTTCGGCAACTTTTGTACCGACAGAAATTCTATCTCCTTCCAGTGAAGACAATTCTACTTTCCCTGCTGCAGGAGATTTAATATTTTTTTCATCTCTTAAAATTAAAGCTTTAGTCTCAAAACCATCAATAATTTCTCCATGAGCAGAGGTAATTATATCATAATTAGAGAAATCCAAAATCTGTGTAATAATAATTACTGATACAAAAACTATAAAAAATATAACATAGGGCAAAAATCTTTTTTTAAAAGATTTTTTTTTCATTTTAATCATCCTTTAACAGCTCATCAGCTAACAAATTAAATAATTTCAATAACAGCGGCCATTCTACCTGTGCTTTTGCCATCTCTTCTGTAAGAATAAAATAAATCTTCATCTTCAAATGTACAGTATTTATTTTCTACAAAAATATTCTCATTTTTTATTCCTGAATTAAGCAGTATTTTCCTGTTCACTTTTTTTAAATCAAGATAATAACTATTATCTGACTTTATAATAAAATTATCACTGTTATCAAATTCCTGCAGAAATAAATCTGCCATTTTTTTATCAATTTCATAATTTTTTATAGAAATTGACGGACCAATAATAATATTAATATCTTCCAGTTTTGAAGAAAATTCTTTTACAGCTTGGCCCACTATTTCAGCTGCTATTTTTCCTATGGTCCCTTTCCATCCAGCATGGGCAATGCCCGCAATGTGATTTTTATCATCAAATAAGATAATAGGAACACAATCTGCAAAAAAAGCAAAAAGAGGTGTGTTTTTTTCTTTAGTAATCATACCGTCAAATCCCGAAAGAGCACTGGAATGTGAAAAATATCCACATCCGGAATTGTTTTTATCAACCACAGCAATTCTGCTGCCGTGTATCTGTTCTGCCACTACAACAGATTTTCTATTTATACCGGCTGTTTCAAATAATAAATCTCTATTTTTTATTACATCTATTTTTCTATCTCCCACATGCAGACCAAGGTTTAAAGAATTATATGGAAACTCACTGACCCCTCCTCTGCGTGTAGAAAAAATGATTTTAAACATATTATCTACATCATTTTTAAACTGTAGATAATCACAGATATCACTGACATATTTAAACATAAAATTCACCATACCCATAAAAAATTAATTAATTTTTACTGAAACTAAATATCAGAGCAGATTTATATCAGCACTGTTAATATAAATCCTGATACATTAAGTACCAGGATTTATTGATAATATTAATCTTGCTTTTTCCGCAGAAAAGCCGGAATATCTAGATCATCACCAGAAAAACTTTCCATTTCAAAATCACTATCTGACAGTTCTTTTTCTCCTGAAATACTGTCAGTATTTTTACTTTTTTTAGTTGATCTAGCTGTGTCAAAACCTGTAGCAATAACTGTCACTTTAACTTCGTCTTCCAGCTCTTCATCTATTACAGCACCTAATATGATATTTGCTTCCGAATCAGCTACTTCCTGAATAACTCTTGCTGCCTCATTTGCTTCATGTATACCAAGGTCAAGCCCACCGGTTATGTTTAACAAAACTCCTCTTGCTCCATCTATTGAAGCTTCCAGCAGTGGTGAGGCAATAGCCTGTTTAGCTGCTTCAGAGGCTCTATTATCTCCACCTGCTCTACCTATTCCCATTAGAGCAGAACCAGCTTCTGTCATAATGGTTTTTACATCAGCAAAATCAAGATTGATAATACCTGTAATTGTAATAAGATCTGAAATCCCCTGAACTCCCTGGCGCAAAACATTGTCAGCTATTTTGAAAGCTTCCATTAAACTGGTCTTCTTTTCAGCTACTTCCAGCAGGCGGTCATTTGGAATAACAATTAGGGTATCTACTTTAGTTTTTAGTTCATCAATTCCCTGAACTGCATTATTCATTCTTTTTTTCCCTTCAACAGTAAATGGTTTTGTAACAACTCCCACTGTCAGAGCTCCTACTTCTTTTGCAGCTTCAGCAACAATTGGAGCAGCTCCAGTACCAGTACCTCCACCCATTCCTGCAGTTATAAATACCATATCAGATCCCTGTATTGCCTGACTGATTTCCTCTTTATTTTCCTGAGCTGCTTCCAGTCCAATCTGTGGATTAGAACCAGCACCCAAACCTCTGGTCATTTTTTCGCCTATTCTAATAGTAATTCCTGCATTTGAAGACATTAATGCCTGAGCATCTGTATTTATTGCAACAAACTCTACACCTTCTAATCCTTCCTGTATCATGCGGTTTACAGCATTATTACCGCCTCCACCTACTCCAACAACCTTTATATTTGCAAACTGTTCAATTTCTGTACCAATATCAAACACTCATTTTTCCTCCTCTATTATAAGGATATTATTTATTTTTCTGTGATTTAAAAAAATTCACTAAACCAATTTTTTAATCTACCAAAAAAGTTATTAACAATTGCTTTACTGCTGCTTTTTTTACTTTCACCCATATCATCATCTTTAATTCCAAACTGTACTAAACCTACTGAGGTAGAAAAAATGGCTTTAGGTACAGTGTCACCTTTTTTTATATATACAGGATTATCAATAATATTAGAAAGACCACTAACATAATCAGGTTCTCCAACTCTTACGGGAAGTTCTGTTATCTGTGCAGCAAGATCACCAGAATATTCCAGCA
>CAZLIW010000027.1:0-12583 GCA_964559325.1 uncultured Halanaerobium sp.
ATGGAGTCTACAAAAAAGAAATATAGGTTTCAGCCAATTATTCACGCTTATTTACTGGAAATGTTTATTATTATAGATAGAATTTTGGAACATAAAGCAAAATACTGCAGTAACAATGATCAAAAGAAAGATTCCAACCTGCAGCTGGAAGAAATTATTAATTATATTGATAATAATTACCAAAATAAAATAACTCTTCAGCAAATTGCCGAAGAGTTATATATAAGTAAATATTATTTGAGTCATTTTTTTAAAGAAAACACTGGCTTTACAGTTATAGAGTTTGTCAATAGCAAAAGAATTATTGAAGCACAGAAAATGCTTATAAAAAGCAGTGCCAATATTACAGATATTGCTGTTAATGTCGGATTTAATTCTTTAACACATTTTGAAAGAACTTTTAAAAAAATAAATGGTATTACTCCCAGTCAGTATAGGGAAATAGAGAGATAATAGTAAGCTTATTGTTCAGCTAATACTAATTGAACTATTCATCCGAAAATAATGCTTCAATAAATTCTTCAGGATTAAAATCCTGAAGGTCTTCTGCTGCTTCTCCAACTCCAATTAGCTTAATAGGAATATTCAACTCATTTTTTACTGCTACGACTATACCACCTTTGGCAGTTCCGTCCAGCTTTGTAAGTGCAATACCATCAACCTTAACTGCATCATTAAATATTTTCGCCTGAGAAATTGCATTTTGACCTGTTGTAGCATCTAAAATTAATAATACTTCAACAGATGCATTTTTATCTGCTGCCTGAGCATCAATAATTCGCTTTACTTTTTTTAATTCTTCCATTAGGTTTTTTTGAGTATGCAGTCTACCAGCAGTGTCAACAATCAATAAATCTACCTCTCTTGATTTTGCTGCCTGAACTGCATCATATGCAACTGCTGCTGCATCAGAACCTTCCTGCTGTGATATTACATTTATACCCAGACGATCTCCCCAGATCTGCAGCTGTTCAATTGCTCCAGCTCTGAATGTATCACCGGCAGCAAGCATTACCTTTTTCCCCTGTTCTTTAAATCTGCCTGCTATTTTAGCAATAGTAGTTGTTTTGCCGGCTCCATTTACACCTACAACCATAATTATATTCAGCTTATCATTAAGTTCAATACCGCCTTCTTCATCCTGAAGAAGTTTTTTTAATTCTTTATGAAAATAATCCATCAGTACTTCCGGTTCTTTAATACCTTCATTTTCGACATCTTCTTTTAAATTTTCTATTAATGCAAAAGTAGTTTTAACTCCAACATCTGCCTGAATTAAGACCTCTTCCAATTCTTCAAATAAATCATCATCAATACCGCTTCTACCGCTAAAAATACTGCTTACCCTATCCACTAAACCTTTTTGTGTTTTCTTTAAACCTTTTTTTAATCTCTGAAAAAAATTCAATTTTCAACTGCCTCCTTAACAAAATTATTACTTATCTGATCGGACTGATCAAGTTTTAAAGATATTAAGCGGGAAACACCCGATTTTTCCATAGTTACACCATAAAGGGTATCAACTTCTGTCATCATATAACGCCTGTGTGTAATAATAATAAATTGAGCTACTTTAGAAAATTTCCTTATAAAACTTGCAAATCTAACTATATTAACATCATCCAGGGGTGCATCAATTTCATCCAGAACATAGAAAGGACTTGGTTTTACCTGAACAAAGGCAAATATAAGAGCAATAGCTGTTAAAGCACGTTCTCCACCTGATAAAAGAGACAAACTTTTAAGTGATTTTCCTGGTGGTTGTGCGTGAATTTCAACCCCTGAATTTAAAAGATCATCAGGATCGGTCAGTTCAAGTTCTGCCTCTCCACCCTGAAACAATGATTTAAATACTTTTTCAAATTGAACTTTAACAGCATTAAAAGTTTCAGAGAACATTTTGCACATTGACTGTTCAATATCAGAAATAACTATTTCAATTGCTTTTCTTGCTGAAATGAGATCTTCCTGCTGTTCATGCAGAAAATCAAGCCTATCTTTCAGCTCGACAAACTCTTCAACAGCAGCTTCATTAACCGGGTGCAGTTTTTTCATTTCTTTTTTGTAGCTGTTGATTTCTCTTTCTATCTCATTCTCTTCTGAATCAGGAATATCTGTTAAAAGAGAAGAATCTATTTTACCCGGTTCCAGCTGATAATCTTCTATCAAAATCTGCTCAATATTTTCCAGTTTATTAAGCAATTTATTGTAAAGGATATCATAATTATGAAATTCATCTCTAATTTCAGTCAGCTGTTTTTGTATCTCTTCCAGCTTTTTCTCCTCTTCTTCAACTACAATCTCCAGGTTTTTAGTGCTTTCTTCCAGTTCTGTTTTTTTAGCTGCAAGTTGATTTCTTTTCTCCGTTAGTTCATTTTGAGTACTGTGAAGTGATTTTTCTCTATTTTTAATTTTATTTAAATTATCCTTCAAATTATCGGTTCTCTGCAGATTTTCCTCTATATTATTATTGATCTTCTGCAGATTTTCCTTTTTTTCATTAAGTCGTTTTTCAGCATTCTGTTTTTTTTCGGAAATTCTGGCTCCATCAACCTGCAGTTCATTTATTATATTTTCAAGTTCCGAAACCTTTTCTTCTTTACTATTTTTTTCACCGGTTAAATTAGCCAGTTCTGTTTCTAAATCAGCTATATTTTCTTTAAATTCTATTATCTTTTCTTTATTATTTTTAAATAGATTTTTATTTTTAGAAGAACTGGAAAATAAATCTGAGTAATTTTCATTTATTTTATTAATTCTATTTTTAAGATCTTCTATATTGACAGAAAAATTTTCTTTACTGCCTGCTAATGAATTTTTTTCTAATTTCTTTTTCTGAAGCTCTTCTTTCTGACTTTCAAGTGTTTCTTCTGTTTCTTTGAGCTGTTCATTTAAATTCTTAGCTTTATCTACCTGACTTTTTCCTTTTTTTCTAAGTTTTTCTTTTTCTCCGCTCAATTCTTCAATGACTCTACTTCTTCCCAATAGATTGCGTTTACTGTTTTTACTGCTTCCGCCAGATATAGCTCCACCTGGAAATACAACATCTCCATCCAGAGTTACTATTTTAAAGTTTTTATCAACAACTCTGGCAGCTTTTACAGCACTGTCAATATTATCTGTTACTATTATTCTGCCCAAAAGAAAATTAAAAATATCAATAAATTTCTCCGGAAAATTAACAAGATCAACTGCAGCAGCTATAAATCCTTCCATATTGTTTAATTTATCTAAATGATAATTAGAAATCCTACTTCCGTCAATCATATTTAGAGGCAGAAAAGTTGCTCTTCCACTGCCGGTTTTTTTCAAAAATGAAACAGCTTTTTTAGCAGTATTATCATCTTCCACCACTATATTCTGAAGTTTTGCCCCCAGAGCAGTTTCAACAGCAGTTTCATATTTTTCTTCAACATTAAGAATTTCAGCAACAACATCTATTATACCTGGAAATTTTTCTTTTTTTTCTAAAACATTTTTTACACCATAATAATAACCTTCATAACTTTCCTGCATTTCTTCCATTAGCTGCAGGCGTGAACTCAATCGCTGGAATTCTTCTTTTACTGCTTCCAGTTTTTCTTTTTGTTCTTCCAACTTTTCTCTATAATCATTAATTTTTATTTTAGATGATTCAATTTTATTTTCAGCTGATTCAATATTCTGATTGACCTTTTCTATTTGATCTTCCAGGCTGTTATATTTCTGCATCTGTGTTTCCAGCTCAGAAAGAAGTTCTTCCCGACTGGTTTTAATTTCATTCAGCCTTTCACCGTTGATATCAAGACGTTCATTCAGCCTCTCATTTTTTGATTTCAGCTGATTTTTATTTTCTTTTAATCTGGTTATTAAATTTTTGTTTTTTATTATTTTTTCATCTAAATCATTAATTTTTTCTTTTTCCAAATTTGATTCTTTCTGAAATTTTTCCAACTTATCCTGTAGAGATTTTTCATCTGAGGATATGATATCAAAATTTTTGCGGCTGTCTTCATATATTTTTTCTGCTGCTGATGCATTTTTTTCAAGCTCATCAAGTTTACTCTGCAGTAATTTTTTTTCGCGAAGATAATTTTTTCTTCTCTCTGCCAGTATATTAAGTGTATTTTTTATTTCATTAAGTTTATTTTCAGTCTGAAAATATTCATCTGTTATACTATTTTTTTTGTTTTTTAATAATTTCAGTTTTTCTTTTTTTTCTTTTAGAAATTCAGACTTTTCTTCATAAATATTTTCCTGTTTATTTAAAACTTTTTCTGCTTTATCTCTGCTATTTTTTGCTTCCAAATAGTCTTCAGAAATATTAATCCATCTTTTATTTAGCAGACTAATTTCCAGTTCAGATAAATCTTCCTTTAAAGAAAAATATCTTTTTGCCTTTTTAGAAGCTTTTTTTAGGGGTTTTCTTCTTTTTTCTAATTCATCTATGAGATCTTTAACTCTATTTAAATCATGATTTGTATTTTCAAGTCTTTTTTCAGCTTCTTCTTTTCTATTTTTATGTTTCATAATCCCTGCTGCTTCTTCAAAAAAAAGACGCATCTTATCTGGTTTACTGTGAATTATAGAATCAATTTTCCCCTGGCCAATTATAGAATAACCATCACTTCCCAGTCCTGTATCCATCAGCGCCATTTCAATATCTTTTAAGCGGCAGGAAGCACCGTTAATTAAATAATCACTTCTGCCTTCAGTATCAACTTTTCTACCGATTGTTACTTCATCACCATCTAAAGACAATATACCTTCTGAATTATCAAAAAACAGGGTAACACTGGCCTGATGTGAAGCTTTTTTTTCATTACTGCCAGAAAAAATTATATCTGACATTCTGCTGCCGCGAAGAGTCTTGGCACTCTGCTCACCTAAAACCCATCTTATGGCATCAACAATATTACTCTTTCCACTTCCATTTGGACCAACAACGGCAGTAATATTTTCTTCTATCTCTATATCTGTTTTTTTAGCAAATGATTTAAAGCCATTTAGGCGTATCTTTCTCAAAAAAATTTTAAACACCTACCTATCTATCTGCATACAATTTAAAAACCTACCCTTACGGATAGGTTTAAAAAAACTACTTTTAACGAGGTTCTACAATAAATCTAATGGCTGTTCTTTCTTCACCATCAATTTCAATTTCAGTAAAAGCAGGGACCATAATTAAATCCATTCCATTTGGAGCAACATAACCTCTGGATATCGCTATTGCTTTGATAGTTTGATTAACTGCACCAGCACCTATTGCCTGAACTTCCGCTCTGTTTCTTTCTCTTAAAACGGCTGCCAGAGCTCCAGCAACTGCTTTTGGATCTGATTTTGATGATACTTTTAATTCGTCCATAAATAATAGCTCCCCCTTAAATTAAATAAACTGCTTTTTTAGTATACTGCTTTTACTAAATTATGTAATACCTATAAAATATATTCTTTATAAAATGAATAAATCCTTCATTTTGAAATTATTAACCGAGTTTTTTGAGTTTTTTTACTTCTTTTTCGGTTAAATATCGATATTCACCTTTATTAAGATTATCAATTTTTAAAAATGCAAAGGCAGTTCTTTTAAGTTTTCTCACAGGATAGCCAATTATTTCACACATTCTGCGCACCTGACGGTTTCTCCCTTCATGAATTGTTATTTCAAATTTTGTTTTATTATCATCTTTATAAAATCTAATATTATCAACTTTAGCTGGAGTAGTTCTTCTTCCGTCAATAACTATTCCCTGATGAAATTTTTCGAATTCAGATTCTTTTATTTGACCATTAACTTCTACTTCATATGTTTTGTCAACTTCTTTTTTGGGATGTGTAAGCTTATATGTAAGATCTCCATCATTGGTCAGAATAAGAAGTCCGGAAGTATTAAAATCTAATCTACCGACCGGATAAAGACGCTGTTTTATGTCAGGTATTATGTCCATAACTGTATCTCTTTCTTCAGGATCGGAAACTGTGGTAATAAAGCCTTTCGGTTTGTTCAAAAGTATATATACTTTTTTTTCTTTAGAAATTGTATTGCCGTCAACAATAATTTCATCAACTTCTGGATCAACTTTTACTCCCATTTCTGTAACAATTTCTCCATTGACAGAAACTCTTCCTTCAGCAATTATTTCTTCGCATTTTCTCCGGGAAGCAATACCCGCATGTGCCATAACTTTCTGAAGTCTATCCAATATCAATTCACCTCACTGTAACTATTGTTGTCCGTTTTTATGTTATTCATTTGACCAATATCAATATTCTTATCATCTTCACTTTTGTCAGTTTTATTCGTGTTATCATCAGTCTTATCCTCAATATTTTCTGCAAAAAGCTGCTCTATTTTTTCTATTTCTGGAAGCTGAGAAAGTTTTTCAATATCAAGATACTGCAGAAATTCATTTGTTGTTCCATAAAGAATCGGATTCCCAATAGTTTCTTTTCTGCCCAGCTCCATAATTAAATTATATTTACCAAGGGTGGATAGAGTCCTTTCTACTTTAACTCCCCTTATTTCTTCTATTTCCGAACGTGTTACAGGCTGTCGGTAGGCTATTATAGCCAGAGTTTCCATTGCAGCAGTAGAAAGAGAAGTAACTTTATTTATATCAAAAAGGTTTTCTACATAATCAGCATATTTTTTTTTGGTTTGAAAAATATATGCATCATTATATTTTTTAAGTGATATACCAAATTCATCCTGTCTGTATTTTGCTATCAATAGATCTAATATTTCCTGCAGATTATTTCTTTTCAACTCAGTAATGGAAAGAAGATCAGAAAAGCGAACAGGTTTTTCACTACTAAAAATTACTGCTTCCAGCACGGGAAAATAGTCTTTTTTTTGTTTCATATCTGACACCTTTCTAAATTTATTTTTCCAGAGAAATTCTTATTTCATCAAATTGATTTTTTTGAATAACCATAATTCTTTTTCTTTTCATTAACTCCAGCAGTGCAAGCAGTGTTACAACAATTTCAAGCTGATTTTTCTGATCATTAATAAAATTATAAAATGAAATTTCTTCATTAATTTCTCTAATGGTTTTAAGCATACTGCGAATTTTATCTCTAATGCTGAATCTCTCTTCTTTTATATATTCAAGTTTGGGATTGCGCACAATTTCTGTCTCTTCGTCTTTTTCTGCAGTAAGAGCTTTATGGATAAGATCATAAAGTTCAGCTGCAGAAATAGATAAATCCATCTGCAGCATTTCCGGCATAATTTCATCAATATCAACACAGCAGTTGTAGCGTGATCCTGCTGATGCTTCCCACTCTTTTAGAACAGATGCAATATTTTTAAATAGCTCATATTCTTTTAATCTGCTGATTAAAT
The DNA here is from genome assembly GCA_964559325.1 of uncultured Halanaerobium sp. GTDB lineage: Bacteria > Bacillota > Halanaerobiia > Halanaerobiales > Halanaerobiaceae > QPJE01. The sequence goes on from CAZLIW010000027.1 coordinate 7,328, forward strand.
CACGTTCATCATCTTCATCTTCCTCCTCTTCGACCGGGAGAAGAGCTTTGACTTTTATCTCTATTAATTCTGCAGCAATGACAAGGAATTCACTGGCCATATCTATATCAAATCTCTGCATATTGTTTAAATATTCCAGGTATTGATCTGTTATTTTAGCCAGTGATACCTCATTTATGCTTATTTTATTCTTTTTTATGAGCTGGTAAAGCAGTTCTAAAGGTCCTTCAAAACTGTCAAGAACGATTTGATATTCCATATTAAAAACCTTTCATTATAGATTATTATAATTATATAATTTACTGTATCCTACAATTAACTTTGCAGAGTTTTTTATTATTTACAGAATCTCTTTTGTTAAGAATTAGTAGTCTTCCATTTTTAAAATCAGTTCTAAATCAATTTTATCATCTGTTTTATATAAAGTTAAATTTTTATAGTAATATATTATAAAAAAGATTTACAGCCGGTCCTAAAACACCCCAGAGTATACCTGTATATGCCAGTCCAAGCAGTAGAAGCATTCCTGCAGGACCTTCCAATTTTCTCAGATATTTATCAAATTTGGAAGGGAGAAAACCAAAGAGAATTTTTGATCCATCAAGTGGAGGTACAGGTAAAAGGTTAAATAATCCAAGACTTATATTGATTATTACTGCCAGCCTAAAGAATACAAAAGCGGTAAAAAAGATACTCCCATATCCTGACTGCTGCAGCTGATACATCGATGAACTGCTTAAAAATATAACTCCTCTGGCAAATAGAGAAAATATTACAGCCAGAACAAAATTAGAAGCAGGTCCTGCAATTCCAACATAAATCATCCCTTTTTTGGGAGAATTATAGTAGTTGGGATTGATTGGAACCGGTTTGGCCCAGCCAAATCTTCTTGTCAGAATTAATACCAGGCTTCCCATTGGATCAAGATGTGCAAGGGGATTAAGAGTAAGCCTCCCCATCGCTTTTGGTGTTGGGTCACCCAGCAGATAAGAAACATATCCATGTGAAAATTCATGTATAGAAAGCGATATCAACAGTATCGGTATAATTAACATTAATTCATATATAATATCCAATTTTTTTCACCTCATTATTTTTCAATTTTTTTTATATATTCTAAAGCATCATCTTTATCATTTATATTTTCGCGCAGTATTTCATCTCTTACTTTTAGCATAATCTCATTAATTATTGGCCCTTCTTTATAACCCATTTTTAGAATATCATATCCGCTGATAGGTATTTTAAGTTTATTTTTTATTTTATAATGGTTTATAATTATGTCAGCAAAATTTTCTATATTCTTAAAAGAAGAGTATAAGATCAGCTCTTCTATTTTATATTTTTCTAAGAGTCTAAATCTCTTTGCAGGATCATTTACTCCAAAAATTTCATCAGAAATAATGAGCCATCTTTTCTTTTTAAAAATATTAAATTCTTTATTTTTTATGGGCCAATTCGATACTTCTTTACTTTCTATATTATAAAATAGAATAATCAATCTGACAAGAAAATAATTAACATTTAAATTATATTTGCGGCATTTTGAGAGAATAATTTCTGCATTTTTAAAAGCCCTTTTCTGTTTTATATTAAATTCAAAATTATCTGTTACCAGTTTCAAAACAGGAATATCATTTATAATATCATCTACCAGAATAGAAATATTATCTTTTAATGACAGCAGATAATCAAGTTCAGTAAAAATTCTTTCCAGTGATAATCGGCTGTAGTCGTATTTTTTTAGAGAATATCTGGCAAGATCTTTTGTCTCCTGGCTGAGAACAAATCCCTTCTGCAGTTTAAATCTTATTCCGCGCAAAATACGCAGTGGATCATCGCGAAAACTGTATTTGTGAAGAAAATGCAGTACTCCAGCTTCCAAATCATCCAGCCCGGCAAAAAAATCATATAATATACCTTCTCGGGATGGAGTTAAATCAACTGCCATAGAATTAAGTGTAAAATCCCTTCTGTATAAATCAGAAAATATACCGGAGGGTTTCACTGAAGGAGGTGAACCTGGCATCTTATATTTTTCCTGTCTGCAGGTAGCAAAATCAAGTGACAATTTATATTCAGTGCGCAAATATCCAGTTTTGAATTCATCATTAAGAATATAATCCCATCCTTTTTTTTGTTTAAGGTAGGAAAAAAACACTTCTATATCTCCTTCAAGCAGAAGATCAATATCATTATTAAGTTCCAATCCCAGCAGTAGATCTCTTAGCTGTCCGCCAACTAAATACAAATTATAATTTAATTCTGCCGCCAGACTGCCGAGTTCTCTAAAAACCCGCTGTTTTTTTTGTGGGAAATATTCAAGAAAATTTATATTATACTGACAGAATCCAGCCTTTAAATGCCCGCTTTTTTTGTATTCCTGCAGAAGGTTTAGAGCTTCGACGGCAGAAATTTTTAGACGGTTAATATCTTTATCTTTTTTTCTGTATAAAGGAATAAAATTGTTATTTATAAGCTTCTGCAGAATATTAATTCTTGTGTTTATAGAATCATCCTTCTCTTTATCAATAATGATATCAAAATCAGAAGCTGATAAAAGATCAAACCCTTCACATATATTTAAAATTTTTAGAAGTGAACTGTTAAATTTATAATATTCTTCTGTCGGTATTTTTTTTATTTTATTTAATAATTTTTTTTTCATAATTATCACCACTTAAATATAAACTTCTTCAAAAAATAATCACTTGTATTATTTATTACTACTAATATTATTTTATACACTTATAAAAATAGGCCATCTCAAGATGAGACAGCCCTGATATAAACAATTTCTCAAATTTTACTTAAATCAATCTTTTTTAAGGATGGATTATCAGATGCTGATCGTCCAACTTTTGCAAGGTGCTTCCACTCACCATCTATTTTAACACGAACGACATCTCCAGTAAAATCATTTTTGGTTCCATCTGTAGAACTGTTGGATAAAAGCCAGCTCCCAACACCATAAATATCTACCGGCACCTGTGAACGTTCAAATTTATTGATCTTTTCTGGAGAAAAACCTCCTGTTGCAATAATTTTAACATCTTTACAGTAATTTTTGGCATTTTTAACATCTGTTGGATCTAAATCCCAGTCTTTATATGCATCATCCAGTGCACGCCTCAATTTGTAAATAAGGCGTGCATTTACACCAGTATCCATTTCCTTATTTCCAAGTGGTTCCACACTTTCATCTCTAAGATTGGAAGAAGTATCCGGTCTTACTCCAAAGAGCTTATATCTTTCAGCAGCTTTGTGATTGCCTTTTTTCTTTAAAGAAATATATTTATTAAACATAAGTTTCAGTACCTTTAAACTTGTACCTATACAGTCATTATCAAAGTCAACCAGTGCAATTCTATTGACATCCAGCGGCATATGTTTGCAGAACTGAATCATTGATTCTGCTGTATCGCCCAGAAAAGAAGCTATGTATGAATGGCTGATTGTTCCACCACCTTTTCCACCCCACCAGGCTCCCTGTTCATCTGTGGAAACATAGCGCTGAGTGTTGGCTCCAAAATCATTGTTGTATGCATTTACACCAAGAGAATAGGCATAACCGTGCAGTGCCTGAAGTTTATAATGGGTAAACCGGGCAGGGAAAAACAGAATATCCTTACCTCGAGCAGCTTTCATAACTAAATATACATTGGTAGCTATCCTTGATGCTTCTGTAAGAGAACCCAAAATTGGGGTTTCAAGTATAGAAAAATCTCTATATCTTCCTCTGATTTTTAATACAGGCTCAACTCTATGTGGATCACCACTATATCTGGCTTTTTCTCCATCATGACATGCTTCTACTTCCAGTTCACTGGAAGTATTTACAAAATTTTCATCTTCATCTATACATCCTGCTGATGTTTTTAAAATCGACAGGGCTTCATCTACTCCACCAACTATACAAAATGGTTTCCGCCTCGGGAAAATCTGCATTTCAACTTCAATACTGCCAATATCCTGGCCTTTGTAGCTGTAGCCTTTTTCTGACAATTTTTTTAATATTCGGCTGATATTGCGGAAGTAAACATCAGAATACCATCCGCGTGACATTCTTTCTGTATCAAGTTGAAATACTTTTTTGTCAAGACGTTCACCATTAAAAATTGTCATAAACTCACCTCATCAAAATTGTATTAATTTACTCTATAATTTCATAAATCAATGGATTTTTTTCTACTTCTTTTTCAGCAATACTGTAAGATGATTTTACTTTTTCTAAAGCAGTTTCCAAATTACACTCATCATTCACATGTAAAACAGCAAGCACATCTCCTTTTTTTACTTTATCGGCAATCTTTTTGACTATTTGAATCCCAACAGCCATATCAATGTCTCCATCTTTAGTTTCTCTTCCTGCTCCAAGCAGCATGGCAGCAATACCAATTTTATGTGCATTTATAGCACTTATATAACCATTTTTTTCAGCCTTTACTTCTACTTTTTTCTCTGCCTGTGGAAGCAGTTCAGGATTATCTATAATATCTGCATTTCCACCCTGTGCAGTTATCATATCCGCGAATTTCTGCAGAGCTTCTCCACTGCTGATTTTTTCTTTGAGAAGTTTTTTCGCTCTGTCAGTATCATCTATCCGACCGGAAAGTTTAACCATGGCTGCACCAAGTTCGATACACAGCTCAGTCATATCTTCCGGACCTTTTCCTTTTAGAACTTTAACAGCTTCCTTAACTTCAAGTGCATTTCCCACTGCAAGTCCAAGTGGTTCATTCATATCAGTAATATAGGCAACGGTGTTTCTTCCCACTTCTTTTCCTATATCGACCATAGCTTCAGCAAGTTTACGTGATTCGCTCAGCTCCTGCATAAATGCTCCACTGCCTGTTTTTACATCAAGTACAATGGCATCTGCCCCACCGGCTATTTTTTTGCTCATTATACTGCTCGCAATAAGAGGAATAGATTCTACAGTAGCAGTTACATCTCTTAAAGCATATAATTTTTTATCGGCAGGAGCCAGTTCTGAAGTCTGTCCCGCTATTACTATTCCGGTATCCTGCACCAATTCCAAAAATTCTTTTTCAGAAAAATCTGTCTTGAAACCGGGGATAGAAAGAAGTTTATCAATAGTACCTCCGGTATGTCCCAGACCTTTTCCTGACATTTTGGCCACAGGAACCCCACAGCAAGCTACCAGAGGGGCCAGTACCAGAGAAGTTGTATCACCTACACCTCCGGTACTGTGTTTATCTATTACTGAACCGGAAATAGAACTTAAATCCAGTT
>CAZLIW010000028.1:0-12350 GCA_964559325.1 uncultured Halanaerobium sp.
CATATGAATTCATAAGAGAGGTGCAGAAATGAGATTTACAGAATTTAAGACAGATTATTTTGCCGGTCTTAGAGATATAGAGATAAAGTTTGAGCCAGGTTTAAATGTAGTTCTGGGTGCAAATGAAGCAGGAAAAAGCACAGTAGTTGATGCTGTTTATGCTTCTTTATTTAAAAGTTCAAAACTGCGTATGAACTTAAAAGAGGACATAGATTTTAAGAAAAGATATCTTCCTTTAGATAAAGGTGATTATATAAATGCTTTAACCAGTTTCAATTATGAGGGAAAACAGTATACTGTAAAGAAAGAATGGGGAAATGAAAACAGTTCTCAGCTTCTGGAAGCTGGCGGAAAAAAAATGGTTGAGGAGTCATCTATACAGGACAAAATTTTTGATATTTTTTCTTTTGGCAAAAAAACAGCTAAAAATATAATATTTACCGGTCAGGAAAATATGAAAAGTATAATTGAAGAGATAAAAGAAAATCCCGAAGTAAAAAACACTTTAAATGGCTTTCTCCGCAGGGCAGTTATGGAGCTGGATGGTGTTTCTGTGGAAAAATTCAGAAATAGAGTTTTGAATTCATTAGATGATTTTACAAAAAGATGGAATCTTTCCGAAAAAAGACCTGAAAATCCCAATAGAGGTGTAGATAATCCATATCTTATTGGCTGTGGAAAAATATATGATAAATTTATAGAAAAAGGATTAAAAAAACGCGAAATGGAGCAGGCATTTGAAGTAGAAGAAAAATATTTTGAGCTGGCTGAAGACTTAAAGAAACTTGAAAAAAGGAAAGAAAAACTTTCTAAGAAGATAAATTTTCTGTCCGAGAAAGAAGATGATATATATAGAAGAGGAATAATTGAAGCAAAACTTGAAGCTAAAAATGAAAAGATTGAAGAATTAAAGGAAGTTAACAAAAGATGGCCGGCAGTTTTTGTTAAGATGGAAAATAATGAAAAAAAATTATCGGATGCTGAAAAGAAAATAAAACAGCTAAAAAATGAGAAAGAAAAGGCAAAAAACAAAAAACATCTTGAAGAAAAAGTAAAAACAAAAAAGAAAATAGATAAAATAGACAGAGATATTATTGAATTAAAAAAGAAAATAAATGATCTTTCTGTAGTCGATAAAGGTGATATTGATAGGGTCAGACATTTAAAAGAAAGATTGATTGAAGATAAGGCTTCACTTGAAGCTTCTACCTGGAAAGCAAAAATAATAAAAGCAGAAAAAGATGTCACTATTACCAGTGGATTAAATGATAAAAAAGTTTTTAAAAAAGGTGAAAGTTTTGATGTTGAAGCATATTTAAAAATAGAGCTGGATGATTCATTTATTATAGAAGTTCAATCTCAAAATTTAGATTTTGAAATGCTCAAAAAGAGATGCGAAAAAAATATTGAAGAAAGAATTTCTATTCTAGATAAATATAATGCTGAGAGTCTGGAAGAGCTGAGAACTTTCAGTGAAGATAGAAACAGTTTAAAATCTGAATTAAAAATAAAATTAGAAAATAGACAAGATTTATTAGATGATCAAAGTATTGAAGTAATTGAAAATAGTGTAGAAAAAATCAATAATTTTAAAAATATAAGAGAACTTTCTGAGATTGAGAAAGAACTGGAAGATATGTTGATAGAAAAAAGTGATTTATCCAGTACAGTCAGCAGCTTAAAAAGTAAAATAAATGATTGGGAGGAAAAATATATAAGTCATGATCATATATTTGATAAAATAATAGAACTTAAAAGCGAACTTACAAAATTAGAAGAGGAAGAGTCAGAATTAGCGAAACTGCCAGAAGAATATAATTCCATCTCTGAATTCAAAACAGATCTTAATAATTTAAGAAAGAAAAAAGATAATAATGATCGGCTTTATCAGGAAAAAAATATTGAATATGTTAATACTAAAAATCAGCTGGTAGATAAATCTTATGAAGAATTAAAAAAAGAATACAGCCAGATTGAAGAAGAATTTAAAAAAAGCATAAAAAAAGCAGAAAATTTAACAAAAGTAAAAAAAGTTATGGAAGAAAAGTTAAAAGAATTTGACCAAAAAAGTTTTAGACCACTTATAGAATCATTTTCATATTATATTAAAGAAATAACAGGAAGCAAATATAATGTTGTAAGTTTTGATGAAAAATACAGGATTGAACTTAGTTCATCTGTTAGAAAACTTCCGGTAGAGAAAAAGTTTCTCTCTTTTGGAACATATGACAGTATTGCACTTGCTTTAAAATTTTCTCTAATTGAACAGATATACAGTGATAATAGAGGTTTTTTTGTTCTTGATGATCCACTTGTCAATCTGGATCCGGAAAGGAAGAAAAATACAATAAAAATAATATCTGATTTGGCTGAAAAATATCAGATAGTTCTTACAACCTGCAGTCCTTTCACAGCTGAAAAAATTGGTGGAAATATAATTGAAATTTAAGAAATATTTAATTCTGCTCAATTAATTTTTCAAAAACAGAATTCCATGATTTTTGAGAAATGTTTTTTTGAATTAGAGAATGATCCAGAGGATATTTTTCCCGGACAGATATAATTTGCTTTTCTAATTTAGTTGTGAGTCTTTCTATAAAGTCCGGTATTTCATTAGAATATGGTAAACAGTCTTTACCACACAGAGGTGGTTTTACAAACTGTACTATACCACATTTGATTAGCTCAGAGCCCAGCCAGCTTCTTATTCCAGGCAAATCTGTTGTAACAACTCTTAAACCTGATGCAAGAGCTTCAACAAGTACAAGTGGTAAACCTTCATAATAAGAGGGGAGAACAAATATATCACTTTGGCGCATTTTTTTAGCCAACTTTTCCTGTGGAATAATTCCGGTAAAAATAATATTATTTCCTGTTTTAGCTGCAGCAGACTTAATATTTTCGAACTCAATGCCGCCACCACCTCCACAGAGGGTCAAATTGATGCTGTATTTTTTGTTGAGCTGGGAAAAAGAGTCTAAAAGTGCCAGAAGCCCTTTTGCTCTGGATATTTTTCCTGCATACAGTAGTTTTACTGTATCTTTTTTGGGCTGTTCCTGTTTTGGAGGATAAAATATTTCGGGATTAAATCCATTACCGATAATTTTTATTTTATCATTATCAACTTCCATTAGCTGATTTATTTCTTTTTTTTGCTGAAAGTTTAGGGCAATAATTTTATCCATTTTATTCAAAGCTGTTTTTATAGTTTTCTGGTGTTCTTCCAGCTGCTTAAATTTACGCAGTCCTGTACCATGACAGATAGCTATATGATTAATTCCTTCGGTATATTTTGTGCTTAAGGCTGTCAACAGCCAAAGATGGTGAGAAATAACTAAATCAGGTTTGAAATTCTTAACACTCTTTTTTATTTTTTTGGAAAATTCAGCTTTCCATTTCTGAAGTTTTTCTCCTTTAAGATCACTGTAAAGTGAACTCTTATAGGGCATTTGATCACTCATGCCTACGACCGGGAAAGGAAGTTTATTAGATAAAAAATGAACAGGAAAAAATTCACTGCAGCCGTTGAGATGATATTTATCACGGCTGTTTTTTTCAATCCCTGCTATAATAGCCTGTTCAATAGATTTTTTAGCCCCTTCATTTAGTATGTTTTTAAGATAATAACCACTGCCTGTAAAACCAGGTTTTTGTGCATATATATGTAATATTTTCATGTTAAACACCTGCCTGTTTAGAAGATTATAACAAATTTATCAAAAGGCTTCAAATCTAAATTTTATTGGAGTTTCCCGAATTTTTATATTATGATGGAGAAAGGGTAGTTTCAATATTTCTGCACCTCACTTTTTGCAGTTTTGAAATTAATTTTTGGGTAAAACCTGTAATTTTTTAAACACAGGTATCTGTTAATGATTTTTTTACTGTGTTATAATGGTTAAAGAATAGAGCTGGGAGGAATAAATATGTATGGATTGGTATTAGAAGGTGGAGGAGCTAAAGGAGCATATCATGCAGGTGCCTTAAAGGCTATTAAAGAACTTAAATTGGATGTTTCCGGGGTAGCAGGGACTTCTATTGGTGCTCTTAATGGAGCGATGTTTGTGCAGAACAAAATCGAGGAGATATATGAATATTGGTATAATATTTCTCCTGCACAGGTTTTTGATGTTGAAGAAAAATATGTAGCAGAACTGATGAACTTTTCTTTGAACCAAAAAAATCTTCTTTATTTAATAAATAAAGCTAAAGAAGTATTTCAGAATAGGGGTTTAGACACTTCTATTATGAAAAAAACATTATCAGAAAATATAGATGAAGATTTAATAAGAAGTTCAGATATAGATTTTGCAATTATTACTGTTTCTTTGAGTGATTTTAAGCCACTGGAGCTTTTTGTTGAAGATATTCCTGAGGGGAAAATTGCGGATTATATTCTTGCCAGTTCTTATCTTCCAGCTTTCAAAATGCAAAGAATTGACGGCAAAATACTTATTGATGGTGGTTTTTATGATAATCTCCCCATTAATACACTTATAAAAAAAGGTTACAAAAAAATAATTGCTGTCAGGACTTATGGTATGGGAGATAATAATTATGAAAATAATAATTCAGACATTATTTATATAAACCCTTCGGAAAATTTAGGAAGAATGCTTAATTTTGATCAAAAAAATGCCAGAAGAAATATAAAAATGGGATATTATGATACAATGAAATATTTTAAAAACTTAAAAGGGAATAAGTATTATATTTATCCGCCTGAAGACAGCAAATATTTTATTGAATTCATTTTAAATTTACCGGAAAATACAATTAAATCCTTATCTGAACAGTTTAAGATAGTAGAACAGCCTAAAGGAAGATTATTATTTGAAGCATTAATTCCCAGAATAATTAATTTTTTAGAATTAGATTATCAGGCTGATTATGGTGATATGCTGATAAGTCTGCTGGAAAATATTGCAGTTAAAGCGGGAATTGAACGCTTTGAATTTTACAGTTTTCAAAATCTTCTTAAACAGGTTCGAGGTAAATATAATAAAAGTGAAAAAACAATCAGTAAACGGCTTCCACAATTTATAAAATCAAGCAATTTACTTCCTCAAAAAGTCAAGGAAGAAATTATTACCGGTATTGCCGAAAAAATTTTTCTAAAAGACAGGGAGGTAAAGTAGATTATGAGTAAAAAAAAGAATATCAACTCCGGTTCTGCTGAAAATAAAATGATAAAAAATCTGCGAGAAAGGTTATATGGTGGTGCAGAGGACGGGCCAGCAGAACCTTTAAAAGATGAAAAGGTATGTATTTTCTGTGGCAGTTTTAATAATTTAGTAAAATTTAAAGATGCATATATATGCAGAAAATGTCTGGAAGATATTTAGACAGTTCTAAAATGAACTTTGATGGAAATTCTGATAAAAATATGATATTGAGATAGCAATAAATATATGTTATAATTCTCATTAGCAAAACTTATAATATACTTAAAGGAGGTTTATAATTTGAAAGAAATTGATGCACGGGGAATGGATTGTCCAAAACCGGTAGTATTAACCAAAAATGCCCTTGATGATAACACTAAAATAACTACTATTGTTGATAACGAAATTGCTGCAGAGAATGTTGCCAAACTTGCCAAAAAGATGAACTGCAGTTATTCAACTGTAAAAGAGAGAGAAGATTTTTTTAAAATTTTAATAACAGCAGAAGAAGGAACTGCTTTTAATGAACCCCAAAATGATAATGCCAAAGTTTATTTAATTGGATCTGAGAATATGGGTAAAGGAGAAGAAGAACTAGGGAAAATTCTAATGAAGGGTTTTTTAAGTACACTGTTAGATATTACTCCTCTACCTAAAAAACTGCTGTTTATAAATTCTTCAGTTAAACTAACTACTATTTATCCTGAAACTGTTTCAGTGTTAAAAGAATTAGAAGAAAAGGGAACTGATATATTAGTTTGTGGTACATGTTTAAATTATTATAATTTATCAGATGAAATTAAAGTTGGAGAAATAAGCAATATGTACGAAATTGCTGATAATTTGAACCGAGGAAATGTTGTTACAATTTAATTAGGAATTATTTATAAAAATTTCTAAAATAAATTAATTTATTTAAGAATAGGAAGTTGGTGTTAAAATGGAAAAAATAAAATTAACTGATTACAGTAAAACTTCTGGTTGAGCAGCTAAAATGGGCCCTAGGGCTCTGGCGCAGGTTCTGCGTCACGTTAATTTTCCTGCTGATCCGGAAAAATTACTGATTGGTTTGGATAAAGCAGATGATGCTGCTGTTTACAGTTTAACTGAGGATATAGCCTTGATTCAGACCCTTGATTTTTTTACTCCAGTAGTCAATGATCCCTATCTATTTGGTCAGATTGCTGCTGCAAATGCTTTAAGTGATGTATATGCGATGGGTGGTCAGCCCATTTTAGCAATGAATATTGTTGGTTTTCCTTCCTGTTTAGAAGGGGAAATTCTTTCGCGTATTTTACAGGGTGGTGCTGATAAAGTAAGAGAAGCCGGTGCTAACTTATGTGGTGGTCACACTGTAGTAGATGAGGAGCCTAAATACGGACTATCTGTAACCGGGATTGTTCATCCGGATGATTTGCTTAGTAACTCAGAGATTAAAGAAGGTGATCTTATTCTTTTAACCAAACCACTTGGAACAGGTGTTATGATTTCTGCACTTAAAGGTGGTTTTATAGAAAATGCTGAAAATAATCCAGCAGTAAAATCAATGCTAACTTTAAATAATACTGCTTTAAAATATTTTGATCAGTATCAGATTAATGCCTGTACAGATGTAACTGGATTTGGTCTGATTGGACATTTACTTGAAATGTCCGAAAACAGCAGTCTAGAGATTCAAATTGATGCAGCAGAAATTCCTCTTTTTGAAGAAGCAAAGGAATTTACCGAATTTGGTCTTTTACCAGCCGGTGCTTATAAAAATAGAGATAATTACGATGAATTTGTTGAAGAAAGTGGTGAAAGAGATCAGATACTTTATGATTTAATGTATGATCCTCAAACTTCCGGAGGACTTTTAATTTCAATCAGTGAAGAAGATGCTTCAGATTTTCTGATTGATTTATATTCTGAGAATATTAATGCTGCAGTAATTGGTAAAGTGACTGATAGAGAAAAAGGAGTTGCACTGAAGTGGTAGAAAAAAGTAAATATTACCTTTTGGTATTTCAGTCCACACATCACTCCATAAAAGCAGAAAAAATTTTTTCTGCCGAAAATATTTCTTATAGAATTGTTCCTGTTCCACCCGAGATAACTGCTGACTGTGGTTCAGCAGTTAGATTTAATGAAGATTTGGCGGATGTTTTACAGCTGATGAAAAAAAATAATGTTGTAACTGCAGGAATTTATGAAGTTACTGCAGAAAATGATAGTAAGAGATATAATAAAATTTATACTTAAAGGAGTTTAGTTATAGTTATGCAGACATTTTTGATTGGTATTGCAGGAGGAACAGCTTCAGGAAAAACTACTCTGGCTGAGATTCTCAAAAATTATTTTCAGGATGATGTAATCATATTAAAACATGATTATTATTATCATGATAGAACCTATTTTGATGTTCCGGATGATAAGATTAACTTTGATCATCCTGATGCTTTCGAAACTGAACTTCTTGTAGAACACCTTAAACTGCTCCGGAAAAATCAGCCTATTCAAAGGCCTCTGTATTCTTATAAAACAAACAAAAGACTTACTGAGACTAAAACTATTAAACCTGCTCCAATAATTATAGTGGAAGGCATATTGATTTTTCATTACAAAATTTTGCGGGATATTTTTGATTTAAAAATATATATAGATACTGATGCAGATATCCGTCTTTTGAGAAGAATAACTAGAGATATAAAAGAAAGAAATAGAACATTTGAATCAGTAAAAAAACAGTATTTGAGAACTGTTAAACCGATGCATCAGAAATTTGTTGAGCCCAGTAAATATTCAGCTGATATTATTATACCTCATGGAGGTTTGAATGAAATAGCAAATGATTTAGTAATAAAAAAAATAAAAGACCATTTACTAACAAGATAATTGCATTTTATGCCGGCTCAAAAAGCCGGTACTTTTTTAGCCTTAAATTTACATATTTTTACAGGAATTTTAAAATTTACCTCGAAGTATGTAAGTGGAGGTGCTGATATGAAGAAAAAAATAAAATTAGTAGGAACTTTTATTATAATTATTTTTCTGGCAGGTTCATATTATTTTGATGGTGCCGGAAGTAATACCAGAAAAATTCAGAAACAGGAAAGTACTGGACTTATGTTAGAAAGCAATAGTGCTTCTGTAAGAGAAAAAGAAAATAATAAAATAATAATTTATATCACTGGTGAAATAAAAAACCCCGGTGTTTATCAGATAGCTCCAGCTGATAGACTGATTAACTTAGTTGAACTGGCAGGCGGTTTTACCAGAGCAGCTGATAAAGAAAAAATCAATCTTGCATCACCGCTGATTGATGGAGAAAAGATTGAAATTCCTCCAAAAAAATCAAAAAGTGAAATTGAATTTATTGAACAATATGGAGAAAACGAAAGCAGTAACATTTCTGATTCCAAAATAAATATTAATAGAGCAGATCAGAAAGAATTAGAAAAAATAACAGGTGTTGGTCCGGGAAAAGCAGAAAATATTATAGATTACAGAGATAAGAATGGTTTTTTTTCTTCCTTTAATCAGCTGCTGGATGTAAGTGGAATAGGGGAAAAAACTCTAGAAAAAATAAAGGATGAAATTTCTTTAAGATGATAAGGAGACCCTGTTTTTATTTTAGTGCTGCTCTGCTTGCTGGGATTTTACTGGCCAGATTGTATTTAGAACTTTTTAATGGAGTAAAATTTTTATTTTTATTAATTTTATTAGTTTATTTAATATATTCCACGGCAGCTGATAATAAACTATTAAGCAGAAAACATCTTAATATTATGCTTATATTTTTATTAATAGGATTTACTCTTTTTATTTATCAAAATAGCAAGTACACAAGTAGTTTTTCAATTACAAATTATGCAGATAATAAGACCCATTCTATCCTGGCATCTTTAAAAATACCTGTTTCTGATTTGGAAGGAAAATACTATTATTTCAAACCGAAACTTATCGATGGTAAAAAAGTGAAATATGGTTTACTTAAAGTGCCAAAAGAAAAACTGATTAAATTTGAAGATAATGATTTAATTAAATTTAAGGCAGAGTTATTTCTGCTGGAAAAACAAAAAAATCCAGGCGGTTTTTCTTACCGAAAATATATGAAAAAAAAGGAAATTTTTGCGGAGACATGGCAGCTAAAAAACATTAAATTTATTGAGAGTAGATTTTCACCTTTAAAACATTTAATTAAGCTGAAGAAAAAATTGATAAATATCATAAAAAAATTGTTTTCGAAAGATAAGTATTCATTTTTACTGGCTGTTCTTTTAGGTGAAAAAGAACACCTCAATTTTAAGCAAAAAGACCTGATGCAGTCAACAGGTGCGGGTCATCTTCTGGCAATTTCTGGTCTTCATATTGGAATTATAATATTGTTCTTAACAAAAATTTGTTATAAGATATTTTCCAGCAGAAGATATGCACTTTATTTTATATCTTTTTTTACACTTAATTATCTAATCATAACAGGAGGAAGTGTTTCAGTAATTAGAGCTTCTGTGCTGGCACTTTTTTATCTGTGGACAGATGAATTTAATAGAGAAGGTGATTTTCTCAATCTGCTTGGAATTACCCTGATAATAAATTTATTATTAAATCCAGCTTCTCTTTTTACAGTTAGTTTACAGCTTTCTTATGTATTGGTTATATCTCTTGTTATTTTAAGCGGATTTTTGGATTCTTTTAATACAGCAGCAGTTTTTCAGGCATCGGCTGCTGCCCAATTAGCTTCTTTCCCTATTACTGTATATTATTTTAACAAATATTGTTATATTGCTTTTTTGACCAATATATGGCTGATACCTTTTGTTGGTTTTCTGCTCCCTCTGGCTTTCTTTTTGATGATAGTTTCTTTTTTTTCATTTACAGCCGCAAAATTTTTAGTTCCATCTGTTAATTTGGGAATAGACCTTTTGTTTTTTTTACTAAAAGTGATGGTTTTTTTGCAAAAAAAAATACTGATAATTGCCAGACCTAATTTGTTTATTGTGCTGATATATTATGTAGTGCTGTTTTCTCTCCCATATATATATAAAAAAAGAATAATTCCTTTAAAAATAAAAAAATTTCGCCGGGCAAAAATAATCATGCCGCTTATATTTATTATAATATTAATTTCTTTTTTTGTTAATCCAGATTTTGACAAAAATTTAGAAGTAGTTTTTTTATCAGTGGGACAGGGAGATGGTATATTTATAAAATTTCCTGATGGAAGAAACATGCTGGTTGATACAGGGCCACCCGGAAGTGATGGAAGAAATGCCAATTATAATATTATTCCTTTTTTGAATTATCGGGGTATAGATAAAATAAATTATCTTTTAATAACACATTTTGATTCTGATCATGCTGGTGGTTCAGAATTTATAATTGATAAAAAAGAAATTGGGACTATTTTAATTCCTTCACCTATAGAGAAAAATAAATATTATAATTCGATTAAAAAGAAACACAGCAGGATTTTTAAACTCAGTGAAGCAAATTCTTTTCAGATAGGTGATGTGAACATAGATTTTCTTAATCCTTCTCAAAAAAATTTTACAGATAATAAAAATGATAATTCCCTGGCTTTTCTTATGCAGTATGGTGATATAAAATTTTTTTTAACCGGAGATTTATCAGTCAAAGGTGAAAAAAGAATACTTAACGAAAATCAACTGGGAAAAATTAATATTTTAAAAGCAGGTCATCATGGGAGCAGTACTTCTACTTCTGCTGAGCTGCTGGACTATACAGAACCTAGTCTGGTAGTTATTTCAGTTGGAAGAAATAATTATGGACATCCTTCAAAAAATGTTATACAAAAATTACGAAAAAGACAGATACCATATTTAAGAACTGATAAAGATGGAGCAGTTATCTTAAAAAGCAGCAGAAAACAAATATATATTGATACTTTCAATTAATAACTGGAAAGTCTGTAATTAATATTTTTATTAATGGAGTTGTATTTTGCGTATTTTATCTACTTATAAAAAGGTAATGTCAAAAAATCTATAAAAAAGTAATGTTGTAGATAGAATTTATTTTTTTGAGTAATTTTAGTGTTTGGATGATTTCATTTGAGAAAACAAAAATATTAAAATTTCTAGTCAGAAAATTTTAGCTAACTGCTTGAAGTAATAGGATAGAAATAGGGTTAAACTACAAATATTGATTTTGATGTGATAGAATAATAAACAGGATGGAAGAATAAATATAATCAGGAGTTGGTTTTTTTGCAGATTTCCAGTTATTTTAGTGATAATGAAAAGTTGAAAAAAATATATTATGTAGAAAGTGAAGACGATTTTTTGCGGGAAAAGTTTAAAAATGAATTTATTGAAAGATTTATACCTGAAGAAATTAGGGGATTTAATCTTTCCCGGGTTAAAAGTGGAGATAGATATATCGAGAGATTGAATACTGTCTTAAATACACCACCAGCCGGATCAAAGAAGAGATTTATAATAAGCGAATTTGATTCCGGATTTGATTTTAATAAAGAAGAATTGGAAAAACTGGGGCAGGTAATTTCTTCAATACCTGAAAGCAGTGTTTTTCTGCTTTTAAATTCTCATTCAATAGATAAAAGAAAAAAATTATACAGAACAATTAAAAAAGAAGGCAGTTCTTTTGATCTACAGACTCCAAAATATCGGGAACTTGACCACTGGATTAAACAACAGTTTAAAACACAGAATAAATTAATAGATAGCCAGGCAGTAAAAATGCTGGAAGATATGTTTAACAACCAGCTGGATATTTTAAAAAGTGAGATAGAAAAAATAATTACCAGATTTCCTGAAAAAGAAAAAATAAAATTTAGTGATGTTAGAGAAATTATAAGCAGAGATCGCTTAATTGAAGATAGAGAAATTTTCAGTTTTCTGGATTTAATAGGTGAGAAAAGAACTGCCAGAGCACTGCTGAGTTTAAAAGATATGATTAACAAGGGAGCCTATCCACTTTACCTTCTTACAATGCTGGCAAATCATATACGTCTGCTTATGGAAGTTAAGTTTTACAGAAGATATACAACAAATCATAAGAAAATAGCAGAAAAATTGAATAAACATCCCTATCCTGTAAAAAAAGCTCTGCAGAGGAGCAAAAATTTTACACAGCATGAATTAGAAAATATTCTGGAAGAAATTCTTCAGGCAAATTATAAATTTGTAACCGGTTATTATCCGGATCAGAATATGGCCCTGG
>CAZLIW010000029.1:0-12201 GCA_964559325.1 uncultured Halanaerobium sp.
CGATTGGATTATGGAATATCTCGATGACGACAGTTTATTAGAAAATATTGATAAAAATTATTTTCTTTCATATTTAGAAGGAAATGAGTTTGCTTTTCTGGTAAATGATTTTGAAAGTAACAATGATATTTATAGGCTGGCTAAAAAAATAATAAAAATTTTTAAAAATCCGATTGTTTTTAATAACGAATATTTGATGCTTTCTGTGAAAGTTGGTATATCATTATATCCTGAAGATGACAATACAGCTGAAGAACTGATATCTAAGGCAGAAATTGCTACTATAACAATTTCTAAAAACAGATATGGTTTTTTTGATGAAAAAAATAATATTTATATTAAAAAATACAGTAAAATGGAAGCAAAGCTAAAAAGAGCTCTGGAAAAAGATGAGTTTTTGCTGTACTATCAGCCCTACTATAATGGGGAGACAGAAGAAGTTTTTGCTGCTGAGGCGCTGCTTAGATGGAAAGATCCTAATAAAGGAATTATATCTCCAGCAGAATTTATTCCTTTACTGGAAGAATCAGGAATGATAATAGATGTTGGACTGCTTGTTGTCAAAAAAGCACTGAAAATGCTTTATAAACTTGAAGATAATAATATAAATTCTGTACCTCTATCTATTAATTTATCACCAATACAGCTCAATGATTCTGCACATCTGGAATCAATATTTGAAATCGTTTCTAATAGTAATATTAGTTCAGATTTAATCACCTTTGAAATTACAGAATCAAGTGCAATGGAAAATGTTCAGTATACATTTGAAATTATGGAAAAAATGAAAGAGAAGAATTTTTCTATATCTATAGATGATTTTGGAACTGGATATTCTTCTTTAAGTTACCTTCAAAAATTTCCAGTTGATTTTTTAAAAATTGATTTAAGCTTTATCCGCAATATGAGAAAAGGAAAAGAAGCGGAAAGTATAGTAGAATTTATAATTAAAATGGCCCATCTGCTGGGAATGGAAACTATTGCTGAAGGTGTTGAAAATGAGTTTGAATTAAAAAAGTTAAATTCATATAATAATGATTTTATTCAGGGATATTATTATAGTCCTCCCTTAGAAGAAAATAAGTTTATTTCAAACCTGCTGAAGGAGAAAAATAGCTGATATGAAGAATAATATAAAATTTATCCATGCGGCGGATATTCATCTTGGTAGCTCACTTCATTATTCTGAAAATTATTCTACAAATATCCGAAATATGGCTGATAATGCTCTGCAGAGAGCCTGGAATAATTTAATAGAGTGCTGCTGTGAAAATGATATAGATTTTTTGCTGCTGGCTGGCGATATTCTGGATAGTGATCAGAAATCTATAAAAGCTCTTGATATATTTATTGATGGCTGCAAGAGATTAAGTGAACAAAATATTGAAATTTATATGATTACAGGAAATCATGATAGTGGAGCAGATTTTGATGCTTTGATAGATCTGCCGAAAAATTTAAATATTTTTTCTGCAAAAAATCCTGAGTTAAAAAAATTTAAAAAAAACGGAAGAGAAAGTGTGAATTTAATCGGCCAGTCATATTCTGGCTCACAGGAAAGGAATCCGATTTTTGAAAATTATATTTTCCCTCAAAATAATCTTTTAAATATTGCTTTACTTCATACACAGCTTGAGGGTAAAAACAGCAAATATGTACCGGTTTCCAAAAATGAATTAACTGCTACAAAAAAGGTTGATTATTGGGCATTAGGACATATTCATCAGGTTCAAATCGTTAATTCTAAAAATCCTGCCGTTTTTTTTCCTGGTAACATTCAGGGAAGAGATTTTGGAGAACAGCTGCAGGGAGGTGCTCTGCTGGTTGAATTTGAGAATGAAAAGCTGAAAGACGTAAAATTTCTGGCTCTTTCTGATACTATTTATATGGATATACATGTAGATATTACTGATAAAAAGATAAAAAATCTTGTCGGATTGATGGATTTGATGATCAGCGAATTCAGGTCAACTTTTGCAGAAATGAAATTTATTCCTGATTCTTTTAAAAATAATTATAATGGGCAGGATATTCAAACTGCGCTACTTAGGTGGATTATTAAGGGAAGAGGAGATGCTGCAGAAATTTTGTTAGAAGATGAAAAAGGGGTTAATGAATATTTAACAAAAAAATTAAATAGCAATTTAAATGATAAAGATGGATATTTTTTGACAGAAGAAATTATCAATCTGACAGAAAATATTTTTTTAGATAATGAAATGGAAAATAAAATTAAAGAAAGTGAAGTTTTTAGAGAAATTGATGTAGTAAAAAATGATTTATTAAATAAAGAAGAGCTGGATGTTATATCAGAAATAATGGGAGAAATTTGGCAGTTTAATGATTCATCAGACCCCCATTATTTTGAAATTGACGAAAATTTAATTGAAAGACTTTTAAATAAGGCAGAAATTGAAATACTTAAATCTCTCTTTGGGGGAGGAAATTGACTTGTACATAAAAAAAATATATATAAAAGATTTTGGGATTTTTCGTATTTCAGAGATCAAAGGTCTTATTAATGGATTAAATGTTATAGCAGGAGAAAATAGATCCGGGAAAACCACACTTTACAAAATTATGATGAATTTAGGATATGGATTTAATAAAAATATAAATATACCTAATCCAGTTAATAAACATGCTGTAGAAGCTGAAATAATAGATAATAACAAAAATTACAATATACAGTTAAATGGTTATTCCTATCCTGTAGTGCAGATTAAAAATAATTTTGAGAGTGAAGTTTTAGTTAAAGAAACTGCAAAACAGCTTTACGGAAATCTGGATGAATTTTCTTATCAAAATATTTTTGGGATTTCTCTGGACTGCCTCAGAACATTTCCAGTTGGATATAATAATAAGGAACTGTCCAAACTTCAATCTGTTTTACTTGGAGCCGGATTTAATCAGATAAAAAAAATTCCTGAAATTAAAGAAAAATATTTAAAAGAAGCTAAAAATATTGGTGGAAAATATGGCAGAATAAATGTAGGTGAATTTAAACCCTATTATAGCCAAATAGATGAAGGATTAGAATTGCAGAGAAAAGCTAGAAATGATTTTGATAGATATTACAGTTTTAAAAAAGAAAGAAAAAGTTTGCTGCAGGAAAAAAAAGAAATAACTTTAAAAATCAATCATAAAAGTAAAAAACTTGATTTTTTGGATTTGCTGGAAAAAAACTATGATTCAATTGAAAAATATATTAGTTTAAAAAATAAAATTAAAAAATTTTCTTATCTTAATAATTTACAAATTGAAGAAGATAAAATAAGTGAGTTTGAAAAGCTCAAAGAAGAATATAAAGACAATAATAAAAAGATATCAGAGCTTAAGCAGGAATTAGAAAAAGTTTCATCTTTAGATATTAAAGAACAGCAGAATATTTTAAATTATAAGAATGAAATTACAAAAAGAGCCAGAAATATATCATTGTATCTGGAAAAAATAAGAAACTGGTACAAAACTGCATCAAAATTAAAAGATGATAAAAGAAAAATTAAATTTAAATTTGCAAGTCTGCTGAAAAAGAATCTAAAAGTTTTGGCTGGAATTGATGCTGTTGTGATTTCAGAAGTTAAAAGGTCGAGACAGGATGCTGATAAAATTGACAGTTTAAAAATAGAGCTGGAGAGGTTGAATCAGGAAAAATACAGCAGAAAAAAAGAAATAGATGATTTAAAAGAAAAAAATGAAAAATTGAAAAATCACACCTCAGATAAAAATTGGTTTTTTTATTCTACAGCACTGTTTTTAATTTTAAGTGGAGTTTTGCTTTCTTTTTTTAGCAGAAATTTTTTGGCTGGAGTTTTATCAATATTTTCTAGAACCTTTATTTTAAGTTATTTTATATATAATGAATACGAGATTAAAAAAGAAGAAAAGAAAGACATTAAAGAAAAAGAAGAAAAAATAAAATTAGTAAAAACAGAAAAAGAAAGTCTGGATAAAAACATTTCTGCCAAAAGAAAAAAATTAGAAATTATTAAAAATAGATTAAATAATTATCGTAAAAAATTTCGTTTTTCGGAAACATTAGAGTACAGTTTATTACCGGATTATATAGAAGAATTATATGAGCTACAAAATGACTGGAGAAATTGGCTCAGCAGTGCAAGAAGATTTAAAGACAGCACTCAGGATATCATTTCTAAATATAGAGGTGTAAACAGTCTATACCAGGACCTTAGTAGATTTGCTGATGATATATACCATTTTGATAAAATAAGTGAATTTGAAGCCTATAAAAAGCATACAGAGCAGTTTGATTTACTTGAAAAAATACTGGCATATAATACAAAACTACAAAAAATAAAAAATAAGAATAAAGAAATTATAAATTCGATTGAATTAATATATAATGATATTTTTAATAAAAATGAAGATGAATACATAACAATGATTGAAGATTTGGAAAAACTATTTGATGATTATAATAAATTTTTGCTTTTAAAAGAAGAAAAAAACAGTATTTATGAGAAGATAACATACAGCTTGTATTCAAAAAACTATACTGAAAATGTATTGGATTCTAACAATGAATTTGAAAAAATTCTGCAGGGCTTTTCTCAATATATTTCTAAGAAAAGGGTGAAATCTGAAAGGCAGGATATAGAAGTTAAGTTAAATAATTTTGAAAAAAGAAGAGAAAATATTGTGTTGAAAATTCAGGATATTGAAACAAAATTAGAAGAATTAAGTTCTGAAGAAAAATTAAATGAAAGCAAAAGGAAAATAGATAAAGCCAGAAAAAATCTAAAAAAAATTGCTGAAAAATATGCGGTAAATAAACTTGTTCTCTTAATACTGGATAAACTTCAGGAAAATTTTTATAAAAAAATAAAAAATGAGTATTTAAAAGATGCTTCAGAAATATTTAAGTATCTAAGCAGCAGTGATTATAAGAATATAGTTCCTGGAGATGATCTATGGTCTTCCAAATTGGATATTGTAAATAATGAAGATGAAGTATATCACAGTAATGATATGCTGAGCAGAGGTACAGAAGAACAGCTTTTTTTATCTGTAAGACTGAGCAGAATAAGAAAGATAAAGCCACCACTTCCTGTTATTATTGATGATTCTCTGGTCAATTTTGATATTAAACATTTAGAAAGGGCTGTTGATGAAATTTTAGAATTATCCAAACAAAACCAGATTATTTTATTGACCTGTCACAAAAGAATTATCGAAATGATTGAGAAAAAAGAAACAGCCAGTCGAGGCTGGCTGTTAAAAAAAGGCGGTTTTACAGAAAAAAATCTTAAAGAATTAAAAAGAGAGATGTCTATTTTTTAGAGGCATTTCTTTTTTTATGCTGTTTTTGTGTTCTGAACTGAATTTACAGTATCTTCTGCTTTAGAACCTGCAAAGTTTACAATGAGATAAAGTATAACTGCTCCAACCGGAAGTAGGTAAAATGCTGATATACCAAATCCAGCCGGTAGAAACCCGAATAGAGCCGCAACTGAACCTACAGTAAGTGCATAGGGCATTTGAGTTTTTACATGATCCATGTGATCTACAGCAGAAGCAGTGGAGGACATTATGGTAGTGTCAGATATAGGTGAACAGTGATCTCCCATTACTCCTGCTGTTAAAACTGCACCTATAGTTGGAAGCATAGGAATACCTATAGAATTTGCTAGTGGAATTGCCAGAGGCATTACAATAGCAACAGTTCCCCAGGAACTTCCAATAGTAAAAGCTATAAATGAAGAAATAATAAATAAAAGCATGGGAACTATTTCGGGCATTATATTTCCTTCCAGAATTCCTACAATATAATTAGCTGTACCTAAATCTTCTGTTATACTTCCTATTGACCAGGCAAGAATTAGTATCATACAGGCAATAAACATAGATTTTGCTCCATCAATCCAGCCGCTTAATATTTCTGATACATTTAAAATTCTTCTACTTAATGCCAGAATACCGGCAATTAAGCTGCCGCTTATTGCTGCCCAGAGAAGAACAATACTTGCATCAGCATTACCGAAAGCATCTTGAATAGAAGTACCTTCAGTCATTCCTCCACCATTGTACCAGAGGCCGAGAATTGTAATTATTATAACACCGAGAATAGGTAAAAATGAATTGGTAAAAGTAAAGCTCTGACCTTCAGGTTGTTCAATTTCTTCCATCTCCTGTGATACCATTGGTGTTGAACCAGTTCTTAAAGTTTCACCAGTTTTTCTTGCTCTTTTTTCTGCTGCCAGCATTGGTCCAAAATCTTTTCCACTGAAAATAATTATTAGTGCAAAAATAAGGGCTAAAATACTGTAAAATCTAAAAGGGATCGTCTGCACAAAAGTTGTATATGCATTTAGTTCAATATTTAGTGCATCAAATCCATCTTTAATCAAACCTACTTCAAAAGCTATCCAGGTTGAAATCGGAACAATACTTGAAACAGATGCTGCCGTTAAATCAACCAAGAAGGCAAGTTTTTCTCGAGAAATTTTCATTCTATCTGTAATCGGGCGCATTGTATTACCTACAATTAATGTATTGGCATAATCGTCAAAGAAAATCAGCACCCCCATAAGCCAGGCAGCAAATTGAGTTTTCTTAATTGACTGAGCTTTTCGGGCAACATATTCACCAATTGCCAGTATACCACCAGCTCTATTAATAATTCCAATCATTCCTCCCATGGCAAGTAAAAATAATATTATTCCAGCATTCCATGAATCTGCCAGAGAGGCCAGTATATAATTGTCAAGAGTATGCATAAAGGCAGTAATTGGATTAATGTTAATTATAACTGCACCAGCAAAAACTCCAAGAAATAACGATAATATAACTTCCTTACTCCACCAGGCAAGTAGAATTGCCAGTATTGGGGGAAGCAGTGACAAAATTCCATAATTATCCATGTTAAAACATCCTCCTGTTATCTTTTATAAATTAATTATTTTAATTCCAGTAAATATCTCCATTTACAGATACAGCAGCAACCTTAATGTTTCTAATTTCTTCTTCTGCGGTCAAAAAAGGGTTTTTATCTAATATAACAAAATCAGCTTTATAATCTTTTTTAATCTGACCAATTTGATTATCCATAAAACAATTATATGCAGCATTTTTTGTGTAAAGTTTAAGAGCATCCTGAACAGTTAATTTTTCCCACGGCTGCCAGCCTCCGGCTGGATTATATTCCCTATCCTGTCTGGTAACAGCACAGGAGATACCCCAGATTGGATCTGGATTTTCTACAGGACAGTCAGAACCACCTGCAGCGTTGATTCCAAGATCAAACATTGTTTTCCAGGCATATGTTCCTATTTCTCTTTCTTTACCAATTCTTTCAGAAACAATAGACCAGTCAGTTGCAGTAAAAGGTGGCTGAATGTCAGCCTGCAGATTAAGTTCAGCCATTCTCTTCAATAAATCATAATCAGTGATCTGACAGTGGATTATTCTATTTCTCATACCACTTCCATATCTTTTCTGAAGGCGTTCCATAATATCAATAAAAAGAGCAACAGTTCTATCACCAATTGCATGACAGGCAATCTGCATACCGTTTTTTAGAGCGATTTCTGATAAATTATATAATTTTTTTTCTCCATAGACCAGTTCACCAAATTGATTCTCTTCATCAGCATAACTTTCCCTTAAAGCAGCAGTTCTTGCTCCCAGAGACCCATCAGCTAACACCTTTAGAGGTCCGAGAGTTAAGTAATCATCATAATAAGTTATTAGATTGTTTTCCAAAAAATCATTGATTTCTTCCGGACTTTTAAGTCTCAGCTGCAGATTAAATTTAATAGGCAATTTGTTTTCATCGGCCAGTTCATAATACGCCTGCATTACTTTCTGGAAATGTACATTCGCACTATCAAGATCATCTGTTTGAACAGCAGTTACCCCTTTTTTTCTCAGCATTTTTCCGGCTTTAACCAGATAATTTTTAATATCTTCAACAGATAGAGGCGGCATATTATCATAAATTAAATCCATTGCTTTTTCTGCAAAAATTCCATTTGGGTTTTTATTATCATCAAAAATGATTTTTCCACCTTCAATATATGTATCAGAATCTATATCTATTTTTTCTAAGGCAGCAGAGTTTGCAGTTAATAAATGTCCACAGGTTCTTGTTAAAACAATTGGTCTTGATGATGAAATTTTGTCAAGATCATATCTTGTAGGCATTTTTCTTTCAGAAAAATTTTCATGATTCCAGCCTCTGCCGAAAATCCATTCATTTTCTTCCGGTTTTTTTTCTTCAATAAAATTTTTAACTGCTGAAATCATTTCATCAATTGAGTGCACATTGTTTAAATCAACCATATCCAGTGCCATACCATAGGCTAATACATGCATATGACTGTCATTAAATCCGGGCAGAAGAGTACGTCCTTTTAAATCAATTAATTGATATTCATTTTTTGCTTCAGTATTAAAATCAATTATTTGGTCATTTTCTATAAGAACATTATTGACAGTTGGATTGTTTTCATCCATTGTATATATATAACCATTATAAAAAAGCTTTTTTGTCATTTTAATCATCCTTTTTTATGTGGGTCCAGATAGTCTCTAATTCCATCCCCCATTAAATTTAATCCTAAGATTGTCATTACTATAGCAATACCTGGATAAATCATAATCCAGGGAGCAGTCCATATATAATCCCTGCCATTACTAAGCATAGTTCCCCAACTGGGTGTTGGTGGCTGAGCTCCTATACCTAGAAAACTCAAACTGGATTCTATTAAAATTGCTGATGCCACTCCAAAAGTTGCAATAACTAACACCGGTCCAATAATATTGGGAAGAATATGTTTAAAAATAATTCTGAAGTTTGAAGCCCCAATAGCTCTTGCGGCAGAAACATATTCCTTTTCTTTAATAGAGAGTGTCTGTGCTCTCGTGACACGGCAGGTATAAGTCCAGAGAGTAAACCCTAAAGCAATAAAAATATTAATTAATCCCGGCCCCAGCACTGCCATAATAGCAAGAGCTAAAATCAGTGGAGGAATAGAAAGCATAATATTTGTGATATTCATTATAAGGTCATCTATTTTTCCACCAGCATATCCAGCTATAAGTCCCAGGCTAACACCTAAAAAAGTGTTTATTATTTGAGTAATTATACCAATACTCAAAGAAATTCTTGCTCCAAAAATTATTCTGCTTAAAATGTCGCGTCCCTGTCGATCAGTTCCCAGTCTAAATTCCCTGCCGGGAGATTCCAGACTGTTTAATAAATTGGCATCATCAATAGGGTCATAAGGAGCAATAATCGGGGCAAAAATTGCAGTAAATATAACAATAACTGTAATAAATAAACCGATTGTTAGCTGTGGATTTTTCTTTATTTTTTTAATCATATATAGGCCCCCTAACTATAAGAAATACGTGGATCTAAAAATGCATATAATATGTCAACAAATAAATTAATTAAAATAAAGCAGAGTGCGAAAACCAGAATACATCCCTGAATAGCAGGAATATCTCTCTTGAAAATTGAATTAACAACAAGGTCTCCAATTCCAGGCCAGGCAAAAACTTTTTCCACTACAACAGTATTGGCAAAAATTGTTCCCAGCTGAAGCCCCACTATAGTTATAATAGATAATAATGAATTTCTAAAAATATGTTTAATATTTACAGTAGAATTCGAAAGACCTTTAGCACGGGCAGTTCTAACATGGTCATGGTTAATTTCATCCAGAACAGAAGATCTGGTAGTTCTTGCAATAAGAGCTATCATTGGAATACTTAGAGTTAAAGCCGGCAGAATAATAAATAAAAACGAGCCGCCTCCAGTTCCTGATGCTGGAAGGAAATTATGTATAACTGCAAAATAATACATGAGCATTAAACCAAGCCAGAAACGGGGCATTGAAATTCCTAAAATAGCAATTATCATTAGAATTATATCTATCAAAGTCCCCCTATATAATGCTGCCACAAATCCAAGTAAAATCCCGGCAATGACTGCTGCAATAAATGCTGTGATAACAATTTTGAGGGTGCTGAGCAATTTTGGAATAATTAAATCAATAACTTTATTTGAAGTTCTATAAGATGTACCCAGATCCCCTTTTAGTAGATTTCCCATATAGGTCAAATATCTAATATGCAGTGGTTTATCCAGACCCCATTTTGATCTAATATTTTCAATCACTTCTTCATTTTTTGCCATTCTTAAATCTCCAGCAAGTAATGCAGCATCGCCAGGAAGAACATTAAGAACAAAAAATAGTATTGTTAATAATATTAAAATTGCTGCTGCAGATTGTGCAAGTCGTCTTATTACATATATTAACATTGTTATTTTCGAGAGTAGAGAAATTATAATCCCTACTCTCGAAATTCACCTCCTGCTATTTGCGCGGACTGGAATCATCAATCCAAATTTTATGAAACGGCTGATATGTCATTTCTAAAGCATTACCGGTAATTCCGTGGACCCAGGGCTTATGAATCATTACAGCCTTGTTGTAGTTGAAAAACCAGGCTCCAGGATCTTCTACCAGAATTTTTTCTGCCATCTGTATATATTCTATACGCTGTTCCAAATCAACAGTATTCATTGCTTTTTTAATGTATTTATCAAATTCTTCATTGTTGTAATTTCCATAATTTCCTGCACTTCTGGGTATTTCTGACCAGAATGTTGTTGCAAGCTGTTTTACTGGGGAAGCATGTCCTCCAAGAGAGAAAATGAATGCTTCAAAATCTCCCTGTCTTGCTCTGGTAGACCAGGTGGCGCCATCTACTACTTCAGAAGTGATTTCAAAACCAACATCCTCTAAATAAGGCATTGCAGCTTCAATAATTGGAATACCCCAGGCAGGGTTTGTGGTACCTATAATATGAATTTCCAGTGGATTTTCCGGTGTATATCCAGCTGCTTCCATTAAACTTCTTGCTTTTTCAGGATTAAAAGCATATCCCTCTAATTGGGAATTGTAAGCTATATTACTCGGCGGTAGCCATCCTGTTGCAGCAAATGCTTTTCCATTTAGTAATTTATCTACTATAAGCTGTCTGTCAATGGCATAATTAAATGCCTGTCTAACTCTTTTATCCTGGAATTTTTCGTTATCCATATTAAACATTACATTTCTTATCCATACTTCTGAAACTTCAATAAGCTGGTCTTTATACTGAGGATCATTTTTGAAAACTTTATATTGAGCTGGAGAAACAAGATCAATATCCAGCTGACCGGATCTAAAAGAAGCAGTACGTGTAGATGCTTCTGTCATAACTAAAAATTCTATCTGATCAAGATATGGACGACCATTATAATAATCTTCAAATGCTTCTATTATTACATTTTCATCCTGGTTCATTTCTGCAAACTGAAAAGGACCGGTTCCAACTGGATTCATGCCGAAATCATTTCCGACTTTTTCAGTATAATCTTTTGGCATAATTGCTGCTAGCTCATCTGCCATAGAATTCAGAAATCCTACATCCAGTTCAGAAAGAGTTATTTTAAGTGTATGGTCATCAATAATTTTTAATCCTGATAGATGGTCACTCTCTCCATCTGCATATGCTTCGGATCCAGCAATACTCTTCACTGTAGCTACAGCTGTTGAAGCCTGTTCTGGATCCAGTATTCTTTCAAATGTAAACTGAACATCCTCTGCTGTAAAAGCTTCACCATTGTGGAAGGTTACACCTTCTCTTAAATGAAAAGTATAAACTAATCCATTTTCACTTATTTCCCATGATTCTGCCAGATCTGGTTCGATTTCTCCCGAAGATTCGTTATAACGGACCAGATTGGAAAAGATAGATTTTGTTATAATCGCCTGTGTTACATCACTTGATTGTCCTGGTTCCAGGGTTGTTATACTTTGCTGATAGGGAAGAGGGTAATTTAAAGTTCCTCCATATCTTTCACTTTCTTCTGCCATAACTGAGATCGAGAAGCTGAACATCACCATTATTATTATTGAAATGATAAAAATCGGATTATTAACTCTGTTTATTCTGTGCATTTTAAAACTCCTTTCAGATTTTGTTTTTTTAAATGTGTGTGAATTGACTTCTAACTACTAACTACTCTCGGCTGCATATTCAGCGAATCTGTTTAAGCTTGTTCATTTTTACTCCCTCCAGAATTAGTTGTAAATGCACTATCAAAAAATACTTAGGAAATAAAAAATACCCGGCGATTTAGCCGGGTTAATTTATTAACCAGAAAAAATCACCTCTTCCAATATC
>CAZLIW010000030.1:0-12176 GCA_964559325.1 uncultured Halanaerobium sp.
TGCCGAAAGTATAACTATTCCTACTGTTATATCACCTCTAACCGCTATCCAGCTCCCTAAAGGAGCTAGAGCAACTGCTGCTCCTAAAATTAGATGACATGCCCAGGTAAATCTTTTTGTATAAGAATAAAAACAGATGAATATAACTGCCAGTGGCAGTAATTTTATAGATAAAGGATCTAAATTTAGTGCAGCTAATAAAAGCAAAACAAAACATAAAATTGTCAATATAATCGCTTCTTTTATTTGCATTTTTCCAGCTGGAATTTCTCTATTACTTGTGCGCGGATTTTTTCTGTCTATTTTATAGTCAGAAACTCTGTTCCATGCATTTGCACCATTACGTGCTCCAATCATAGCCAGGGTAATCCAAAAAAAATTTTGCAATGAAGGCCATCCTCCTGAAGCTAAAAATAGAGCTAAATAGGCAAATGGAAGGGCAAAAGCAGTATGTTCAAACATAACCAAAGCAGAATATGTCTTTAATTTATTTAAAATCAACTTCATTTTTATCACCAACTATATTATTTGTTAGTCTCAAGCTTAATCCCATACTCATCCCACCTTTTATCAACCATTTCTTTTATATCTTTGCTCATATCAATTTCTGGCGGCCATTCTCTTTTATGACCTTCTTCTGCCCATGCCTTGGTAGCATCAATTCCCATTTTATTGCCTATTTTTGCTCTGGGAGAAGCATGATCAAGTGCATCAAGTGGTCCTTCCACTATTACAACATCTCTGCCAGCATCAATATTATTAAATACCTTCCAGGCAACTGTTGATAAATCCTGAACATCAACTTCTTTATCTACTATAATAATCATTTTTGTATACATCATCTGACCCATTCCCCAGAGTGCATGCATTACTTTTTTTGCATGAGCGGGATAACTTTTATCAATAGAAATTATAGCACAATTATGAAAAACTCCTTCTAAAGGAAGGTTCATATCTACAACTTCAGGCAGGGTCATTTTTAATAAAGGCAGAAAAATCCTTTCTGTTGCTTTGGCAATATAACAATCTTCCATCGGTGGTTTACCAACAATAGTAGCATTATAGATTGGATTTTTGCGGTGGGTTATTGTCTGAATATGAAAAACAGGATAATCGTCTGCTAAAGAATAATATCCTGTGTGATCTCCAAATGGCCCTTCTCTTTTTAATTCCTCCGGATCAACATATCCTTCAAGAATTATTTCAGCATTTGCAGGAACTTTTAAATCGACGGTCTTACACTCTACCATTTCAACTGGTTTTTTCCTTAAAAAACCAGAAAAAATCATTTCATCAATCTGTGAGGGTAGTGGTGCTGTAGATGAATAAATAGTTGCTGGATCTGCACCTATTGCAACTGCTACCTCCATTTTTTCATTTTTATTTAAATAATCCCTATAATTAGCTGCACCATCTTTATGGATATGCCAGTGCATACCAGTAGAATCTTTATCATAAACCTGCAATCTGTACATACCCATATTTTGCTGCCCAGTTTTTAAATTTTTTGTAAAAACAAGTGGCAGTGTAAAGAACTTCCCACCATCTTCTGGCCAGCATTTTAATACTGGTATTTCAGATAGATCAACATCTTCTTTTATTACTTCCTGACAGGGAGCATTTTTAACTGTCACAGGAAAAAAATCACTTAATTCTTTTAAAAGTGGGAGAGTTTTTAATTTATCAATAAAATTTTCTGGCACCGGAGTATTTAAATAAGCTTCTATTCTGCTACCAATTTGATTTAGATTCTCTACACCCAAAGCCAGCTCCATTCTTTTATAGGAACCAAAAGCATTAATTAAAACTGGCATATCTGAATTTTTAACATTCTCAAAAAGAAGTGCTGGCCCATCATTTTTTACCACCCGATCAGCTATTTCAGTTATTTCTAGATTAGAATCAACTTCAGCTTCGATTCTAATTAATTCATCATTTTTTTCAAGTAATTCAATAAATCCCCTAAGACTTTCAAAATTCATATAAATAACACCTCATTTTTCATTAAATACTTTATTAAATTAATTTTTTAATTATTTATGATAATTTTTTCACATATTATATTATATTCAACAAAAATATCATTTTTCCTACATGAAAATATAAAAAAATATATAAAAAGGTGTGCCTGAAAAATAAGACACACCTTTAATAATATCTATATTAAACTTTTGTGGGTGGCTGGACTTACATCATACCGCCCATTCCACCGGGCATACCGCCCATTCCACCAGGCATGCCGCCTCTCATACCGCCACCACCATTATCATCATCATCATCACCTTTATCAGCAACTAGACATTCAGTGGTTAACAGCATAGCAGCTGCACTGGCAGCATTCTGCAGAGCAGAACGTGTTACTTTAGCAGGATCAATGATACCGGCTTCAATCATATTTACATATTCGCCTTTCATGGCATCAAATCCCATTCCTGCCCCTTTTTCTTTAACTCTTTCTACTACAACTGATCCTTCAAAACCAGCATTATCAGCAATCAAACGAATTGGAGCTTCCAGAGCTTCTCTTACAATATCGACTCCTGTAGCTTCATCATCTTCAAGATCTAACTGATCCAGAGCTGACATTACTTCCAGATATGTTGTTCCTCCACCAGGAACAAGACCTTCTTCGACAGCAGCTCTTGTTGCAGAAAGTGCATCCTCAATCCTATGCTGCTTTTCTTTTAACTCTGTTTCTGTAGCAGCACCTACCTGAATTACTGCAACTCCACCTGCCAGTTTTGCAAGGCGTTCCTGCAGTTTTTCTTTATCAAAATCTGATGTTGTTGTTTCAATCTGCTTTCTAATCTGATTAATTCTATCCTGAATTTTTTCTTTATCTCCATTACCTTCAACAATTGTTGTATCATCTTTAGTAATAGTAACTTTGTGTGCCTGACCCAAATCATTTACACTTGCATTTTCTAACTTAAGTCCCAAATCCTCTGTTATCAGTGTACCACCAGTAAGTACAGCAATATCTTCTAACATTGCTTTACGGCGGTCACCAAATCCTGGGGCTTTAACGGCTACACAGTTAAATGTTCCTCTGATCTTGTTAACAACCAATGTGGCTAATGCTTCACCATCAACATCTTCAGCAATAATCATCAGGCCTTTACCTGATTGAGCTACCTGCTCTAAGAGAGGCAGAATATCCTGAATACTGCTGATCTTCTTATCTGTGATAAGAATATATGGGTCTTCTAATGAAGCTTCCATTGTATCTGTATCTGTAACCATGTAGGGAGAAAGATATCCGCGGTCAAACTGCATACCTTCAACTACTTCCAGAGAAGTTCCCATACTTTTTGATTCTTCAACAGAAATAACGCCATCCTGACCAACTTTTTCCATAGCTTCAGCAATCAGCTGTCCTATTTCGTCATCATTACCTGCAGAAATAGTAGCGATCTGAGAAACAGCCTCTTTACCTTCAACTGGTTTAGAAAAACTTGCAATTTCATCAGTTAACTTTTCTACAGCTTTAAGAATACCTCTTTTGAGCAGCATTGGATTTGCACCAGCTGCAACATTTTTGAGTCCTTCTTTAAAAATAGCTTCAGCAAGAACTGTTGCAGTAGTTGTTCCATCACCAGCTACATCATTGGTTTTAGTTGCAACCTCTTTTACAGTTTGTGCACCCATATTTTCATAATGATCCTTTAATTCTATTTCTTTTGCTATACTTACACCATCATTTGTAATTGTTGGTGCACCAAAACTTCTTTCCAGTAAAACATTGCGTCCTTTAGGTCCAAGTGTCACTTTAACAGCATCTGCTAAAGATGTAACACCCTTTTCTAAACTACGGCGGGCATTTTCTCCAAATTTTAATTCTTTTGCCATTATGTATCCCTCCTATATAGGTTAAATATCTTTATCTTCTAATTTTCAATACAGAAAAAAGCAAAATTGTTTATCCAATAACAGCTAAAACATCTTCAATTGCAAGAATAACATATTCTTCTTCATCAATTTCAACTTTTGTTCCAGCATACTTATCAAATACAACCACGTCTCCGACTTTTACTTCTGCCTCTTCATCTTCAGGCGCTACATTTTTACCTACAGCTACGATTTCACCTTTTTGTGGTTTTTCATCTTTTTTGGCTGTGTCCGGTAAAACAATACCACCCTGTGTTTTTTCTTTTTCTTCTTCCTTCACAAATTTTACAGCAACTCTGTTGTCTAAAGGTTTAATATTCATACAAAAACAACCCCCTTATATTTTTTTCTTATATAATTATTAGCACTCATTAGCGTTGAGTGCTAATAAGCACTGTAAATATAATATCTAAGACTTTAATTAAAATCAAGTCTATTTAATCAGTCTACAGGGCTATTAGAGGTTGTTAATGACTCTCTCACCTATTTAGCTTTCAAATTCTTCGATTATCTTTATATTAATATTATTTCTGATTTATATTTTTTTTCAAGCTCTATATAAGAACTCATACTAAGGTCATAACCGTAATAGTCATATATTATTTCCGGCAAAATTATTCTTTCAAAAGAAAAGCTGTACTTTTCCAGAGCAGAAAATATATCACTGTTTAAAAGCAGTCCGGCTGACTTAATAGAACCACCAAAAAATTTATTCTCTGCTTTAATAAGTTGAAATTTATAATTATCTTTACTGTTTTTATCAACTAAATATTTCAACATTGGATATGCAAGCTCTGAAGTAATAACTGCAGTGCTTATGTTTCTGCACTGTTTTAAATATCCCAAAAATTTTTCTTTCATAAAAGGTGAAATATCATAAGACATTATCAATCCTGATTTTTCTCCACTTTTTTTAACAATTTTTAAATTTATTATTTTATTATCTCTTACTATCTTTAAATTTGTTTTTAGTTTTTTTTATTCTGTAAAATGCATCTACTCTTGATTCTGCTTTATCTTCATCTATTTCTTCAATTATATCACCTTTTTCTATGCCGGCTATATAAGCAGGTGATTTATCGATTACTCCTGCTGTTGCTGCATCCAGATTACTAATTATCTGTGGTTCAATAATTATAGGATAGCTGTAATCTCCATCCACTTTATCTATAAAATCATTTAATTCATTATAGATATTACCACTAAAGGTTAAATTATCAGGTGCATGTCTGCTAAATCCGGGCAAAAATATTCTGAGGCTTTCCGGCCCATATAACTCCATCCTGTCCAAAGTCCTTTTAATAAAACCAAGGCCGGTAATATGATGCATGGAAACTACACTTGCCTGAAAAAGTATACCGTATTTTTTCAGTTTTGAAAGAAGTATAAATACATTTTCCGCATTTTTGTCATTCATTAAAATTTTTCTGGCTTCAGCATCAGGTCCATTAACGGAAATATTCAATTCAAGATTTTTAAATCTCTGCAGCTGATAAAGTTCTTTATCTCCAATATGAGAACCATTTGTTGTTATTTTTAAATTTATCTTCGGATATTCTTTATACAGCACCTCTAATACTGTATTGATTTCTGGATGTAAAAAGGGTTCTCCTTCTATAATACGTGTTGCTGACTCACCAATAATAAGCGGTTTTTCAGGATCAATAAATTCTATTAATTGTTTAATAACATTCAAACTGAGATCACCAAAAGAAAAGGTTTTAATTTCTGGCGGGTTATTTTTATGACTGCAGAAAATACAATTCAGGTTGCATTTAGAGGTTATGGGAAGAATATTATCCCGCTGTACTGTATCAAATAATATTTTTTCTCTGCTGTAATTCACTTTTACCTCCCTCTATAAATTAACTTTTCAATATTCATGCTATAATTTAAGAGAAGGATCTGCACTCAAGCTCAGATCCGAAAAATCTCTGTTTAAATACTGATAATATGCAACAGCTGCTATCATGGCAGCATTATCTGTGCAGAGCTGTAGAGGGGGATAATAGAGGTTTAAACCATGTTTTTCTATTTCTGGTTTTATAACAGTTCTCAATCTTTTATTTGCAGCAACTCCACCTGATAAAACAACACTTTTTATATCATATTTTTCCACTGCCTGCATCAATTTAATCTTTAAACTATCAACTACAGCTTCCTGAAAGCTCGCTGCTATATCCGCTTTATTTATTTCTTCATTTTTTTGTTTTTTGTTATTGATATAGTTCATTACTGATGTTTTTAAACCACTAAAACTGAAATCAAAACTATCATTATCGCTTATAGCTCTGGGAAAATCAGCAGCTTCAGGATTGCCATTTAAGGCTGCTTTTTCTATCGCCGGTCCTCCGGGATAACCCAGATCCATAAAACGCGCAATTTTATCAAAAGCCTCTCCGGCAGCATCATCCCTTGTGCGTCCAAGAATCTTGTAGCCTTTTAAATCTTCAAAATAAAGAAGATCAGTATGTCCACCAGAAATAGTTAAACAAATAAGTGGTTTTTCTATATCGGGATTTGAAATAAAGTTAGCATAAATATGACCTGCAATATGATTTACTCCAATTAAAGGAATGTTTAAAAAAAGAGACACTGTTTTTGCTGCTGTAAGTCCTACCAGAAGTCCTCCGACCAGACCAGGTCCATAGGTTGCTGCCACAGCATCCAGATCAAAAAATGACAGCTGTGCTTTTTCTAATGATTCATCAATAACCGGCAGGAGAAGCTCCAGGTGTTTCCGTGAAGCTATTTCTGGAACTACACCTCCAAATTTTTTATGGAGATCAACCTGTGAAGAAACGGTATTAGAAAGTATCTCCAGTCCATTTTTACTAACAGCAGCTGCTGTCTCATCACATGAACTCTCAAATGCCATTATGTAAATATCTTCATCTTTATCTTTTACTTTATATTCTGAATTCAATTTTAATCTAACTCCTTCCACATTATTAGCGCATCACAGCCTGGACCATAATAATCTGGTCTAACTCCTTCAACTGTAAAATTAAATTTTTTGTACAGCTTTATTGCAGCAGTATTTTCTGTCCGCACTTCTAAAGTTGCACTGTGTGCACCAATACTTTTGCCGTAATTCATTGCCTCATTGAGTATCCTGCCGGCAATTCCCTGCCTTCGATAAAGAGGAAGAACAGCCAGATTAACTATATGCAGCACATCTAAAATAAGCCAGCACCCTATAAAAGCAGCTGTATTATTATCAACAGATGCTTTAAGATAAAAGGCTCTTTTATTATGTTCAAGATCTCTCAAAAAAGCATTTCTGGTCCACGGTGAATCAAATGATGCTTTTTCTATTCTTATAATTTTCTCCAGATCTTTAGGAGTTAATTTAGAAATTTCAACTTCCACTTTTTTTGCTCCCATATTTTTTAAGCCAGTTAATTTCTGCCTGTGGTTTTTTTAAATATTCCGGCTTTATTTTGTATAAGTCATCTTCTCTTTTCTGTTCAATGTACTCATGACCCAAAACAGCCAATACAGATGATCTGGGGTAATCAAATTCTCTTCCTGGATAAATAATATTATTATCCAGCTCAGGAGTCAGCATATCAGCTGCTTTTCTGCTTTTTTCTCCTACAACATATATATTTCTACTGCCAGCTGCTGATGCAGTCTTTTTTGAGATAATGTCCAGCTGAGCAGTTTCGGGATCAGATATTAATTTAAGTTTATTATTTTCTCTAAGATAGATAGAGAAATAGAATCTTTTTCTTCCTGCATCAATTAAAGGAATAATCACACCACAGTTTTTTACAGATGCTGCCATAACTTCAAGAGTAGAAACACCTTTTATGGGAATATTATTAATTCTGGAGATTATTTTGGCAGCAGTTATACCTATCCTCAGTCCTGTAAAAGAACCTGGGCCAGTCGAAACAGCCACAGCCTCAATTTCTGAAGGATCAGTATCTAAAGTTTTAAACATTTCGCTAATTAAAGGCAGCAGCTTTTCGCTGTGCTGTCTTCTCAATCTAAGATTATACTCTGCCTTAATTTTATTTTCATCTGCCAGGGCCAGCCCCAGCACCTCAGTAGAAGTATCAATTCCTAATATCATCATTATCATTCAGCCTTTCCAGCATAATTTCTTTCTGCTTACCTTCTCCAAAAACAATTATTTCTCTTTTTTCTTCAGTTAATTTTTTTATCTCAATAAATACAAAATCAGCCGGAAGAAGAGAAAAAGCTAATTCCGGCCATTCTATAATAACAATATTATCTCCATCCAAATATTCTTCAAAACCAATCTCTATCAGCTCTTCTTCAGCATCAAGCCTGTAGAGATCCATATGAATTATATTTTTGCCATCACTATTATATTCCTGTATTATGCTAAAAGTTGGACTGGTAACTTCATTTTTATATCCAGCACCTTCAGCAATCCCTTTTGCAAGCAGTGTTTTTCCACTACCTAAATCACCCAGCAGCAAAAGCAGAAATCCCTTTTCTACAAATCTGCCGAGCAGAACACCAAAATCAAATGTTTCTTCAGGTGAATTCAATATTTTTCTGTATTTTTCAGTCAAATTTTTCCACCTCAATCACTGTTTCCCAGCTCTTCTGATCGTTCTGCTGCCCTGTTTACAGCTTCGATAATAGAAGCTCTAAAAGCTCTGTCCTCAAGTACAGAAAGACCGGCAATAGTTGTACCTGCAGGAGAAGCAACCATATCTTTAAGTTCTGCCGGATGTCTACCGGTTTTAAGTACCATCTCAGCACTACCTTTTACTGTCTGAGCAGCAAGCTTTAATGCTGTTTCTCTTGTTAAACCATTTAGAACTCCAGCATCTGACATTGCTTCAATAAGAATATATATAAAAGCCGGTCCACTGCCACTAAGCCCTGTAACAGCATCCATATATTCTTCTTCGATTACAGCAGTTTCTCCCACAGCAGAGAATATTTTTTCGGCTATTTTGAGCTCTTCACTATTAATACTGCCGTCAGGAGAGAGTGCAGCTGCACCCGAATTTATCAAAGCTGGAGTGTTAGGCATTACCCTAATAATTTTCGCATTATTACCAAGCTTCTGCTTAAAATAATCTATTTTTATACCAGCAGCAATAGATATAAAAAGTTTCCCACTGCTTAAATCACTTATTTCTTCAAGTACATGTTCAATAATTTGCGGTTTTACAGACAGCAACACTACATCTGCCTCTTTAACTCCAATGCGGTTATCATCTGTAAAACTGACCTGTCCAAAATCTTCATCAGGCCTATTATCTGGATCAGAAAATTTTTTATCACAGGCAGTAATATTTTCTGCTTTAAAAATTCCTGCCTCTCTAATTCCTTTCAAAATAGCTGTTCCCATATTACCCAAACCAATAACTGCTAATTTCATAATAACCTCCTGCACACAGATATCATTTTATTCGCGTATCTGTCCATCTCCCATGATAATATATTTTGTCGTGGTAAGTTCATTTACTCCCATGGGTCCTCTTGCATGTAGTTTCTGTGTACTAATCCCTGTTTCAGCACCAAGACCAAATTCTCCACCATCTGTAAATCTTGTCGAAGCATTAACATATACTGCTGCTGCATCAATATCATTCAAAAAATTTCTGGCAGTTGTATAATTTTCGGTTACAATAGCTTCAGAATGACCTGTTCCATATTTAAAAATATGTTCAACTGCTTCACTGTAATCTTCAACAACTTTTACAGACATTATATAATCGAGATATTCTGCTGCAAAATCTTCCTCATCTGCTTTGTTTACTGAAGGTACAATTTCTCTGGTTTTTTCACATCCCCTCAGTTCTACACTGCTTTCAGAAAAAATCCTGGCCATTTCCGGCAGAAATTTTTCTGCAATTTCTGCATCAACCAGCAGACTTTCAGCTGAATTACAGACTGCCGGTCTGCTGTATTTTGCATTGAAAACAATCTTTTTAGCTTTATTTAGATCAGCATCTTTATTGACATAAACATGACAGTTTCCTACTCCAGTTTCTATTACCGGCACCCTGGATTCATTAACTACTTTCTGTATCAGACCTCTTCCACCACGTGGAATTAATACATCAAGATACTGATTTAATGTAAATAAAACTTCTACTGCTTTTCTGTCGGCTGTACCAACAAGCTGAACAGATTCTTCAGGAAGACCGGCTTCTTTTAGCCCTCCCTGTATTATATTTGTCAGTATCTGATTTGAATTAAATGCATTTGAACCACCTCTTAAAATAACAGCATTACCTGATTTTAGACAAAGTCCTGCCACATCAACTGTAACATTTGGCCTTGCTTCATAGATGATTCCAATTACTCCCAGTGGAACTTTTACCTTACCGATCTGCAGACCATTTGGCCTCTTCCACATGTGAGGAATCTCGCCAATCGGATCATCCTGTGCGGAAACCTGTCTTAATCCATCAGCCATAGAAGATATCCGGTCTTGATCCAGCTTTAAGCGGTCCAAAAGTGCTCTTGTCAGTCCTGCCTGACTGCCGTTTTTCATATCTTTCTTATTTGCTTCTAAAATTTCATCTTTCCTGTCAATTAATTTGTCTGCAATCAAATTCAAAGCTCTGTTTTTGTCACTGCTGGACAGTTTAGCCAGCTTTCTGGAAGCTTCTTTTGATTTTTCAGCCTGGGAAATAAGGTTTTCTCTAATACTCATTATCTATCTCCTCCTAATACCATATTATCCCGATGAACTACCTCAGCCTGATTATAATAACCAAGCACCTTACTTATTTCATCAGAATGTCTTCCCTTAATTTTTTGGATCTCTTCAGAACTATAATTTACTATACCTCTGGCAAATTCTCCTGTAACATCTCCTATGATGACAAGTTCTCCTGCACTAAATTCCCCTTCAATATCCTTTATTCCACCTGGAAGCAGACTTTTGCCTCTTTTTTTGAGAGCTTCGGCTGCACCTGCATCGACTATCAATTCCCCGGCCGGCGTTATGTTATAATTAAGCCACTGTTTGCGCTTACATAAACTATCACTGCAGGGTATAAATGTTGTTCCAATATTAGTTTCTTCTTTTTCAGCCATTTTGACCAGTTTAAGAATAATATTTTTTTCGTGTCCAGGTCCGATTATCATCATTACACCTGAATTTACAGCAATTTTAGCAGCAGCAATTTTGGTCATCATTCCACCTGTGCCCACTTTACTTCCTCTACCACCTGCTGCCTGCTGTATTTCATCTGTTATTGTGTCAACCCTAGAGATCAATTTTAAGTTTTTATCATTGCTGGAAGGATCTCCATTGTAGAGGCCTTCTACATCAGATAAATTTATCAGCAGATCTGCCTCTACCAGACCTGCTACTCTGGCAGATAATCTGTCATTATCGCCTACTTTAATTTCATTTGTTGCAACTGTATCATTTTCATTTATTACAGGAATTACATTATATGAAAGCAGGCTGTCTATAGTATTAAATGCATTAAGATATCTATTTCTATCTTCCAAATCACTTGATGTTAATAGTATTTGAGCAGCTCTTTCTCCATACTGACGGAAAAATTTATTATAAATACCTATCAAAAGCCCCTGACCCACTGCCGCACATGCCTGCTGTCCAGGTATAGAAGCAGGTTTTTCGTTAAAACCAAGCTCACCCATACCAGCAGCAATAGAACCTGAACTGACCAGCAGCACTTCTCTGCCGCTGTTTTGTAAATCAACAAGCTGTCTTACTATACTGTCAATACGGGTAAAATTTAATTTTCCGCTGCTGTTTGTTAAAGTACTGCTTCCTACTTTTACAACAATTCTTTTAAATTTATAATGCATATATATCATCCTGTCATTTATATTTGTAGTTTATTATATCAAATTTATTAGAAATAAAAAAGAACCTTTCTCCCTGAGGAAAAAAGTTCTTTTTTTATTTATCTCAGCTTTGCTTTGATTGTATTAATTTAGAGTTCTATTAAATACTGAAATTTAATATCTCTCTGCTACAATCTATTATATCAGACTTAAGATAAAGTTTCTAATTTTTAGGTCTTGCTTTATATTTTGTATGCAGCAGATGATGGGATTCTCCACTCAGAGGTTCACCCAAAAATTCTTCATATAATTTTATAATCTGGGGGTTCTCGTGTGATTTTCTAATCTTACTGCTGTCATCTATATTGCTTAAACCGGCGGCTCTTTTATCTTTTTTCTGATTTGTTGCCGGGCGGGGCTGACCACCTCCACCAACACACCCATGTGGGCAGGCCATAATTTCTATAAGATCATAATCTCATTCACCTGCTTTAACTTTATTAAGTAGTTTTTCTGCATTG
>CAZLIW010000031.1:0-12124 GCA_964559325.1 uncultured Halanaerobium sp.
GCACTAATAATAAAATATCCTGCTCTTTCAGTGGCATTTTTTATCTTCTTTATTCTGTCACCTTTTTTGAAATTAAATCCGATTTGAGAAACACCATCCAAACTGAGAATTTCTTTACTGCTGCTTATATCTGCTATTCTGCCGGGTAGTGCAAAAAAAAGCTGAACAGAAAGCCATTTTTTGTTTTCTTTTAATTGATATCTATCCAGGGGGCTGAAGTCTATTTTTTGATTTAATGCTAAATTCACCATCATTTGAAGAATATCCACTCCTGTCAGTAATGGCATAAAATCACCTTCATAAGCTCCACCTATTCTGCAGGCAATTTCATTAACTTTTATACCATCATCACCAATTAACATCTGAAAATATATTGGCCCATCTTTAATTTGAAAAGCTTTTACTATTTTTTCTGATATATTTTTTATTTCCTGATGATATTCAGGCAGAAATTTTGAGGGGAAAATATGTGCTGTACAGATGCCAATATGAGGACCTGTTTCGTAAGTGATTCTATCTGTTATAGTTAAAATTTTTAATTCCCCTTTATTGACCCATCCACTTACTGTAATTTCTCCGCTACTATAATATTCTTCTATCAATATCTTATTTTCTCTGGAAAAGCTTAATACTTCTGAAAATTTTTCTCTTATTTCTTTTATGCTGGTCAGCTTAAAGACCCCTCGCTGGCCCTGACTGTCCAGTGGTTTAACTACAGCAGGAAAAGAAAAATCCTGCAGTTCCCTATCTAAAAAATTCTGCTGCAAAAATTTATGTTTTACTGATGGAATATCTGCTTTTTTAAATAGTTTTTTCATCCCCATTTTATTTGTTACTTTTAATGCAGTAGCCGAAGATAAAAATGACGGAAGATTAAGCTCTTCTGCAATTCTGGCCGCAGTATACACAGGCTGATCTGTGCCTGAAGTTAAAACTCCATCAATACTGTATTTTTTGGCAACCTCTATATTAGATTTAATATCAAATGTACTAACAGTTTCTCCATAATCAGCATATTTTTTGCCTGGTGCATCTTTATAATAATCAGATACAATAACATGGTGACCCATTTCTTTTGCTTTTTTTATTATACTTATCTGTCCACTTCCACCACCCAATACAAGTAATTTCATTTTATTCACCCTTAGATAATATAATTAATGATAACTTGTCTTCCTGTTTTTCCAATAAAGCTTTCTCAGCTGATTTATTGCAGAAATTAATTTTTTTAATTACTTCTAATTACTAAAGATTATAAGTTGTTGTCTCAATTATAAACTGTTCTTTTTCCCGACGCAAATATTTTAAAAATGTGAAATTACCATAATAAATGTACAGCTTTAAAAATAATCTGCTGAGCTTGAAAATATTATAATTTGAATCCCCATATTTTCGTTCACTGTGTGAAACATATATGTTGGCAATTTTGTCTGTATATTTAAGGAGAACAGCAGAAATATATACAAATGATGTTTTTTCAGTTCTAATTTTGTCAACAAGCTCTTTTTTTATTATTCTGAAACTGCTGACTCTTGTACTGTGACTTTTATTTGTTATCAGGTCAAAAAGATAATTAGTCAGCTTGGAACCCATTTTTCTGTAAAAACTGTATTCTCTATCTTTAGGAACAGCATATACAGCATCATAGCCTTCTTTAATTTTTTGGTACAAATTAATAATATTTTCCGGATCATGCTGAAGATCATCATCCATTGTTACAATATAAACTCCGTTAACATAATTAAAGCCGCAGATTAGTGCATTCTGCTGGCCAAAATTTTGAACTAATTTAATTCCCTTTATTCTCTTATCTCTTCTGCTCAGTTCTACTATTTTGCTGTAACTTTTATCCTGGCTGCTGTCATCTACCAGTATTATTTCAAATTGATCTGTTATTTTTTCGAGACTGAGCTTAATCTGTAGGTAAAGTTCTTCTAGAGAATTCTCTCCATTATAAACCGGGATTACAACCGAAAATAAAACTGACATTTTCACACCTCACTGACGCAAATCATAAAAAATATTTTCTAAATTATCTGCTATATAAGATAGTTCTCTTTCTTTTAAAGAAGGATAGAGCGGCAGACGCAATATAGTGTCAGCTGCTTTATTGGTTATCCTGAAATCATTTTCTTTATAGCCCAGTTTTTTACCCATAGGTGAAGAATGAAGAGGAATATAATGAAAAGCAGCATTAATACCTGCTTTTTTTAGTCTCGTGATTACATAATCTCTGTTTGCCTTTGTATTAAGTTTCAAAAAAAATATATGATAGCTG
Organism: uncultured Halanaerobium sp.; assembly: GCA_964559325.1. GTDB lineage: Bacteria > Bacillota > Halanaerobiia > Halanaerobiales > Halanaerobiaceae > QPJE01. The sequence continues at coordinate 2,279 of CAZLIW010000031.1, forward strand.
CTGTCACAGTATCCTGGTACATAAGAAATTAAATCTAAAAAATTATAATTGCTATATTTACTTAGTCTCTGATAATAATAATTGTATATTTTTTTGCGTATATTTTTAATTTTATCCATTTCTTCCAGTTGAGCCAGCAGAAAAGCCATCAGCAAATCTGAAGGTAAATAACTTGACCCTTTATCAATCCAGGTATATCTGTCAATATCTCCTCTTATAAAGCCGGATCTATTTGTTCCTTTTTCTCTAATTATTTCTGCTTTCTCTATTAAATCTTTATTTTGAGAATTTATTAAAAGAGCTCCTCCTTCTCCACTGACATAGTTCTTACTCCCGTGAAAACTGAAACAGCCAAAATCACCTATTCCTCCTAAATAATTACCTTTATACCGGGCATTTACTGCATGAGCGGCATCTTCAATTACATACAGATTATATTTTTTTGCAATTTCTTTGATTTCATCCATTCGGCAGGAAACACCTGCATAATGAACAGGTATTACTGCTTTTGTTTTTTCTGTAATATGCTGTTCAATTTTTTCTGGATCCAGATTTAAAGTATCTTCACAAATTTCAGAAAATACAACCTTTCCTCCTTTAAGCAGTACCGAATTAGCAGTTGAAGTAAAGGTAAAAGACGGCATTATCACTTCATCACCGTCTTTTAAGTCAATTAAATCAGATGCCATTTCCAGGGCATGTGTACCTGAAGTTGTCATAAAAATTTCATTTAACTTGAATTTGTTTTTGAGAAGTGTAGTGACTTTTTTAGTATAATAACCATCACCACTCAGCTGGCCTCTATTAAGTACATCCTGAATATATTTTATTTCATTGCCATTTAAATAAACTTTGTTAAAAGGAATTTTCATAATTATATTTCTTGCTCCAATCTTTAATAACAAATATGTTTGCCCAAAGCTTTAAAACTGTTTATAAATTCTTTTACAGAATCACTCAAAAATTCCGGTTTTTTATGAATGATAAATATATCATAATCAAGATTATAGTCACTGACACGCGATATCTGAAAATCATTGGCAGCATATTCTTCTTTAACTGCATTATATGGAACAAAAGCTACTCCAAAACCTCTGCGGACCAGTGTTTTAATTGCTTCTGTAGATTCCAGGCGAGAAATAATATTTATATTTTCAAAATTATAACCTATATCTGTAAGTGCTCGTTTGAAATTTTCTTTTATTATACAGTCTTCTTTTAATAAAATAAATTTATGATCCAGAACATCCACCAGATTTATTTTTTCTGGAAGATGATAGCTGTTGGGTGATATAAGTACCACTTTTTCGTTTACAGCTTTTTCAGCTATAAGCTCACTTTCTTCTACTGGTTTTGTTATAAATCCTATCTCATAAATATCATTCATTACATCCTGCTCTATTTTAGCCGAATTGTCAGAAATTAAATTATAGTTGTGGCCGGGAAATTTAAATCTCATATTTAAAAGCGCACAGGGCAGACAGTAAGTTGCAATAGTATATTCTCCGGCAATTTTAATTTCTTCATTTTCCTGTTCGGTCAGCTCAAATAACATTTTATTATATGTTCTAATAATATTATCTGCATACTTTAAAACTATTTTTCCAGCTTCTGTCAATTTAACTCCTCTGTTACTTCTCAAAAAAAGCTGTTTCCCAAGCGAATCTTCAAGCTTCTGTATCTGCTGACTCAAAGCAGGCTGTGAAATATGTGAAGAGTTTGCGACCTTTGATATACTTTTAACTTCAGCAATTTTCTGAAAGTATTCCAGACTCTCAATATGCATAAATATCCCTTCCTGTTTCATTTTTGAATTTCACAATATCTTTTTGATAATCTTTTTTATTCTAATTTCTAAATATACTTTTAATTACCTAATGTTTACAAATTATTTTTAACCAATGTTCTTAATATATTATATTATGATTTGTAGATTATAACAAGAGTTTTCACAAAATAAAAATATTTTAATCAATTATCCCACCAGTCTGGATGCTGAGAATACCAGACAGCCGTCTTTTCAAGTGCAGGATAAAATTCCTGCTCTGTCTCCCAGTTAAGTTCTTCTCTTATTTTATCTGTATTTAAAGCATAGCGGTAATCATGTGCTTTTCTATCTTTAACAAATTTTATTAAATTTTTATTTTTATTTAAAATTTTAAGAATATTTTTTGCTACTTCTAAATTTGTTTTTTCATTTCCGGCTCCAATATTATATATTTCTCCAACTTTCCCCTTTCTCATAACTGCATCTAATGCTCTGCAGTTATCTTTAACATATATCCAGTCTCTAATATTTTTCCCATCACCATATAAAGGCAGCTGCCTGCCGTTAAGTGCATTTATTATAGAGAGAGGTATTAGCTTTTCAGGATGCTGATAAGGACCAAAGTTATTGGATGATCTACATATATTTATAGAAACCCCATAGGTTTTATAAAAAGAATTAACTATCATATCTGCCGCAGCTTTGGAAGCAGCATATGGATTTGTTGGATTTAAAATATCAATTTCTCTAAAAAATCCTCTATCATCTAAACTGCCGTACACCTCATCTGTTGATATTTGAACAAATTTTTTTATATCAAATTCAAGTGCCAGCTCTAAAAGATTATGTGTGCCTTCAATATTAGTTTTAATAAACTGTGAAGAATCATTTATACTCCTATCCACATGAGACTCAGCAGCAAAGTTAACTAAATAATCAATATTCTCTTTTAAAAATATTTTTTTCATCCTATCTTTGTCCAGAATATCGCCTTTAAAAAATTGGTAATTAGCTGCTGCTTCTATATCTTCTAAATTCTTTATATTTCCTGCATATGTTAATTTGTCAAAATTAATTATATGATCATCATAATTATTTAATATATAGTGAATAAAATTGCTGCCTATAAATCCTGCCCCACCTGTAACAAAAATTTTCATAATAATCGCTCCTATAAAATAGATATTATATTAATTATATCACCCTGAACAGAAAAAAGAAAAGCCCACCTTAAGGTGGGCCTTCCTATATTTTCTTAAAAATTAAATCTATAATAAATATATTAAATATTAAAGCAGCTGAAAAGATACAACACCTAAAGCAAGCATTGCAACTGCAGCAATAAGGGTGGAATAACTTTTAAAAACAGGTGCAGCATCTGAAACAATAATTTCTTCTTTAATAGAAGCAATTAATACAAAAAGAACATAGCTTCCAAGCACATAAGCTGTATTTACGGTCATCATACCTGCATAATTATAACCACCACTCTGAATTAAAAGCTGGCTTCCAAAAAGTGGTCCCAGTGCAATTATAAAACGCGGTAGACCAAACCAGTCTCCTTCTAAACCAATCCATTTTTTTAAAATTATAATACCAACTATTGTTGTAAGAAAGAAAATTGCAGGATTAAAAGAATCATATGCAGCAGAATGGAGATTGTTCATAAACCATCCTAAAACATTAATTACAAATATCGTACTGACATATTTTAGACCTTTAACAGCAGTTATGGGTATTGAATCTGCCTCAACCATCATAAATAAAACTCCTAAAAAATAGGCCAAACTCATATTTTCACTCAACATTGAATTTAAAAATAATCTTGCTGTCTCAGACAAGCTGCTCATCTCCTTTCTCATTTGTTTGTTCATCATTATTTTTTCTGTCTTTTCTGGATAACTCAACCATTAAATATATAATACTAACTATCAGAAAAGCACCCGGAAAATCTTCTACAAAACCAAAAGGAGGATAACCCGCTTTTGTAAGCTGTATTCCAAATATCATTCCCTGACCTAAAATTTGCCTCAATGCACCAACAAAAATCATCATTATAAAAAAATCTTTCTGATATGCAAAAAAGTTTTCCTCTTCACCACCAGCTCCAACATATACAAGTGGTGTTACTCCAAGTAAAAGCAGATAACTGTTAACATATAATTCTAAAGAAGGAAAAATATTTATAATTGATATATAGAAAATATAACTCAAAGCTATTCCCAGTCCAATTAGTAAATACCATTTAAAGTCTTTTTCAGCAGTAAAATGGTCAGATATAAATTTAATTATAAGTGACATCATAACAGCACTTACTGCAATTATAACTGCCTGCTTCAAATTATTGGTTCCTCCAAGAAGAGGCAGTAAACCCATCAATAAAACTTTTTCTAAAATCGTCAGGTTTTTATCCATCTGAACCTCCTTCTGATTTAGCGCCAGAATATGTATCTGTTGACATATCATTTTCTTGATTATTATCTGAACAGTCCTGAATATCTAAAGCATTCTTTACTGCATTAATTAAACCATTAGAAGAATTCGTGGCTCCAGATACGAGGTCAACATCCAATTCCTGTGTTTCAATTATTTTCGACTTAACTGTCTCTATCGCCTTATCACCCAGCCCTCTTGTTTCGTTTTGAGATAATACTTCAATAGTAGATATTGCTCCACTTTCAACAATTACCCTAACTTCTATCTGATCTACGTGCCCTTCAGCAGAACCAGTATATTCACCATCGCTGAATCCACCTTCATCCTCCATACCTTCAGATTTATCTGCCTTTTGAAGGGCTAATTCAACAGCTTCAATAAATGCTTCACTTGTATAAGTAGCACCGGAAACTATTGTTAAATTTGTATTTTGTTTTTCCAGCAGCTCTGATTCTAATTTTTTATAAGCAGGTTCTGCCAGATATTCTGTTTCTTTATCTAATACAATTTTAACATCTTCAATATCTCCATCTTTAATACTAACTTCAACTACTATTTCTCCTTTTGCACCACGAGCACTACCTGTATAGCTGCCGTCAGCAAGTCCAACTTTTTGATCTGCTACCACAATCTCCAAACCAGCATTAACTGCTCTGGCAACTGCCTGAGAAGAAAAGGTTGCTCCACTTATTATATCAGTTTTATCGATAACCTGATCTGCATCTTTTGTGCTGAAATTATTAAACTGTGAAAGAAATTTATTGTCTTTTACTCTGGCGCCCAGAGTCGGTGATTCACTTTCTTCAATAATTTCAGTGTTTTCTATCTCTCCATCTTGATTAAATTTAAGAAGTATTTCAATAGGAGCTTCAAATCCATTTCTTGATATGTAAACCAGATTTGACACAGCTTTCTCGTCTTTCAAAACAGAAAACATAATATCTTTATTTTCTTTTTCTACAATTTCAAATCCATCTGCTTCTGGAGCTGCTTCTTTTAGATGATTATATGTAAGTGTTCCTGGATAAATATCATCATTATCAATGACACTTATTCCCACCAGTAAAATCAATCCAGCAACAACTATAATAGAAGTAAATTGAAAAGTTTTTTCTTTTAGATATTCTACCTCTCCAAAATGAGGTCCTTCTAAAACACTGTCAAACAAATATGAAACTCCATTGATAATTAAAATTGCAAAAGTTATACCTTCTGGATATGGAGTATAATAACGAATAAAGATTGTCAAAAATCCCCCCAGCAATCCATAAGCTATTTTTGCCCATTTAGACACAGGAGAAGTCACCATATCTGTAGCCATATATACTGCACCAAATACTATACCACCAGATAGAATAGCAAAAATTGGATCCTGGCCTAAAAATAGTGAAGTCAATCCAGCTCCAGCAATAAAAGATAAGGGTATTTTTAGGTCAATACAATCTCTAAAATACAGATATATACCGCCAGCAACAAGAGCTATAACAGAAGTTTCTCCAATACTCCCCGGTATATTTCCGATAATTAATTGACTGTAGCTGAAAGCATCATGTCCCAAAGCAAGTGGAGTTGCTGCAGACACACCATCTACCGGACTTATCCATTTAATCATTAAAGATGGATAGGAAAGCAGAAGTACTGCTCGTGCAATCAGTGCAGGGTTAAAAATATTGCTGCCCAAACCACCAAAAAGATGTTTTCCTATTATTACTGTTATAAATCCTCCAACAATTGGAATCCACCAGGGTACAGTGGGAGGAAGGGTCAGACCTAATAAAGTACCAGCAAGAAAGGCACTTCCATCTCCTAATAATGAACTATTTTTAACGAAGGGTTTTTCAAAAATTACTGATGCCAGAGCACTGGCTACAACCAGATATAAAGCATAAAAACCAAAAAAATACGTACCAGCAATCACTGCCGGCAGCAGTGCAAATACTACATTCCACATATTTGTTTCTATCGTCTCTCGGGTCTCTAAATGTGGACCACTCGACGTAAATAAATTTGCCATTATTACCACCTCCTAATTTTTTGCCTGAGTTTTGCCTCTTTTTATCCAGCGGACAAGGGGTCTTTTAGCAGGACATATATATGCACAGGCACCACATTGAATACAGTCCATTAACCCTATATCTACTGATCTATCTACTAAATCATTATTAATAAAAGCACAGATTCTGTTTGGAGTAAGATACATTGGACATACTTCAACACATCGGCCACACCTTATACAGCTTCTTGTCTCACTTTTTCCATATTCATCAGCAGGTAAAAGAACTATGCCGGAAGTCCCTTTGACCACAGGAATACTTAAATCATCAATATCTATACCTGTCATCGGACCACCAGAAATAATCTGGAACTCTTCTGCCACAGATCCCCCACAAAATTTAATGACATCCTTAAAAGAAGTTCCAATTGGAACCTTTATGTTTCCGGGTTCTCTGATTCCTTCACCACTAACTGTAATTAATCTGCTGGTTAACGGCTCTCCATTATATACTGATCTTGCAATTTTTATGGCTGTCTGAACATTGTTCACTACAGTATTTACCACCATTGGAAGTTCACCAGTAGGGACCTCTCTATTCAATACAGCCTTTATAAGGTGTTTTTCCGCTCCATGAGGATAACGTGTATCCAGAGCCACAACTTCCAGATCCGGCCAGTCTTTTGCTTTTTTCTGCAGTTTTTCTATAGCATCAAGCTTATTAACTTCAATTGCTACAATTCCTTTTTCTGCACCTACAGCTTTCTTGATTAATTCTAAGCCTCTAAATAAATCTTCATATTCTTCTAAAAGAAGCCTGTGATCAACTGTAAGAAAGGGTTCACATTCTGCACCATTGATAATTACTGTGTCAATCATTATATCTTCAGGTGGGTTCAGTTTAACATGTGTGGGAAATCCAGCTCCACCAAGGCCAACAATACCGGCCTCCTTAACTTTTTCTCTAATAAATTCTGCCGAAAAATTTTTTTCAACAGCAGCAGATAAATTATCAATCTTTTGGTCTGAATTATCTTTTTCAATTATAATACATTCATACTCACCCTGAGCAGGTTTTTTGCGGGAAGCAATTCCTTTTACTGTACCACTAATACTGGCATGCACTTTAGCAGAAAGTCCTTCTTTGAAATCTGCTATACACTGTCCTTTTTTTACTTTTTCTCCTTTTTTTACTATCGGCTCAGCAGGTAAACCTATATGCTGAGAAAGGGGTATTGCTACTTCATCTGGCTCAGGCATAACTATTATTTCTTTTCCTCTTGTCAGGCTCTTTTTTTCTGGTAGTTCAATTCCTCCTATTGGAAATTTCTTTATCTTATTTCCAGCCATCTAAATACCTCCACCCTTGAAATTTTTTAAAGATTATCGCTACCATTATATCAGAATAATTATTCCTAATGAAAGGGGATAATCGAATTATTTAAAATTTTTTTATAATGTAATACATAAAAGTGAAATTTTTAACAAATTATACTATCTTTACAAATTTGCATTTATAAATATGTGTATTTTCAACAAAAAAAGCAGCAGACTGCTGCTTTTTTCATCAATTTATTTTGTATAAAAATTTAAAGAACAGCTCTAAAAATATATAATATTCTAAAGAGTAATAATTTGATACCCTTTTTCAATATAGGCTTCCATTGAAGGATGACCGCTCATATCCTCTTTTAAGGGTATATCTATATTTTGATTATATTCAAGTACATTCATACTTGCTGAACAGGCTTTACAGATACAGTCGATCAGCCCTTTTTCTTTTGCTTCAAAATAGTGTTTATTACTGGACTCTTCCAGCTTTTTAACAAGTGTTACAGCTTCTCCTTCAAAAATAATTTTTGCCTCTTTATTCTTGCTGTCCAAATCTAAAGCGTTCAGGAGTATATGCTGAAAACACATTAAATCACCTTTGAAAGCAAAAAAAGCAAATTTATTCATAATTACTACCTCCTTCTGCAGAAATTATTTTTTATATGGTTTAATAAATTTAAAGTTATTCTCATCAGACCTTTTTTCATCAAATTTGTACCCATCCAGATCAATATCTTTAATTTTATCAGGTGATTCAACCTGATTTTTTATAATTTCATTTAAAAGTTTACCTCTATTATGTTTAACATAATAACCAACTGTCTTAAGACTGCCATCTTCTCTTTCTTCTTTAAAATAAAAGTCAATAATTTTTTCGTTATAATTATCTTCTACTACTTTACTATATTCATTAGAAGCCAGGTTTATAATCAAATCAACATCGGCAAAGTATTCCTTAATTACTTCTCCCCAATAATCATAGAGATTGATCCCATCAGGTTTAAGTCTCATCTCAAGTCGATAGGGCCAGATCTCCGTATCAGAATTTATCGATCCATACATAGGAGACAGTATAATAAGTTTCTCCTGCATATATGAAAACTGCTCTTCATTATAGCTTTCCAGTTCAATCTGTTTGAATACTGATCCATTATAACATTCAATGGCAGGTATTGTTTCATCTTCAAAATTATGACTCTGATAAAGTTCATAAGTTCTATCCAAAAGATTTCCCTGTATATCCAGTTCTGATTTTAATTCTTTTTTCGAGAGAGATTTAAGATAATTGAATAGTTTTTTAGTCATTTCTTCTCTTAAAATTTCTCTGCCTTTTTCTGCTCTATTTCTTTCATGATTTTGAGTCTTACTGGGAGATAATATTATTTTCATTCTTATCTTCCTTTCTTTATTTAAAAATTATCTTATTATTATATATTCAAGAAAAAAAATATTATACCTTTTATATGAATTTTATCTTCCAGCAATATCATTTTCATCTTATGACAAAACAAAGATTGAATTACTGCCATATACAGGAATTATATGTAAGGTTTTCTATTGTACAAACATAATAACACTTAATTTTATCCAATTTAATAAAAAAGCTAACATGAACTTGACATGAAAATTATGCTGTGTTATAATTTTTCCATTAATAAATAAATTCAGATCCCAAAGGGAGGAATGATTATGGAAAAATTTACTCGTGAGAAGATATTGAAGCTAGCAGAAGAGAAAGATGTCAAGTTCATCAGGCTGCAATTTGTTGACATTTTAGGTACAATTAAAAATGTAGCTATTACTGTTGAACAGCTCCCTGAAGCTTTAGATGGAAACATTATGTTCGATGGCTCATCAATTGAAGGATTTACAAGAATTAATGAATCAGATATGTATTTAAAACCCGACTTCGACACATTTGTTGTTTTCCCCTGGAAAACAAATGGTGCATCTACAGCCAGAATGATGTGTGATATTTACACACCAAATGGAGAACCTTTTATCGGATGTCCCCGCACAACTCTAAAAAAAGTCATTAAAGAAGCAGAAGAAATGGGCTTTGAAATGTTTGCTGGCCCTGAACCAGAATTTTTCTTATTTGAAAAAGACGAAATGGGAAATGCAACCACACGCACACATGATAAAGGTGGTTATTTTGATTTATCTCCTGTTGATATGGGAGGAAATGCGAGACGCGACACTGTTCTTGCATTAAAAGAAATGGACTTTGAAGTTGAAGCTGCTCACCATGAAGTAGCCCCCGGTCAGCACGAAATTGATTTTAAATATGCTCCAGCCCTGCATACAGCAGACAATA
>CAZLIW010000032.1:0-11797 GCA_964559325.1 uncultured Halanaerobium sp.
CAATCATGCATATATTGTTGTAAAAAATTAAAAAAATAAAGGATTATCTCATTTTTTTGCGAATTCTTACAATAATAATTTCATTTTAGAAAGGAAAGATATTTTATATGAAGAAAAAAAAGATATATATTTTTGCTCTACATGTTCTAATGATAACACAGACATACTTTTTTCTGCCATTAATTCCAATTTATGCAAAAGAATTTGGTATAACACAGTTTTTAATCGGCCAGATTATATTTTTCTACAACCTCCCCAGCGGGTTTACCAAAATTTATATAGGTTTTCTAATTGACAAAATAGGCAGTAAAAATGTGCTTATATTGTCAAATGTTATATTTATAATTGGTCTAATATTTTATTTTTTCCCGGGGGGTTTTTTCATATTATGTACCGCTCAATTTTTAACAGGAACAAGTAGAGCCGCTTTTATGGCCAGCACAGCCTTCTATTTTTCTGAAATGGATACAAAAGAACGCGGGAAAAATCTGGGCATTAGAACAGCAGGAATAGGAATGGGATTTTTTATTGGTCCTATTTTAGGCGGATTTGTAAGCGATCTTTGGGGATATTATACTCTTTTTGTTATACTGTTAATATCTTTTTTATTTAATGCTTTCCTTTTAAAAAATCTACCTGAAATAAAATTTGCAAAAAAGAAAAAATCTTTAAAATCAGAGAAAAACAGCAGCTTTTTTGAAGATACCAAAATTTTGCTTAAAAATCCAGAATATCTTATAGTTATATTGAGTGGATTTACTATTTCTGCAATTATGATCCTGACAGATAATTATCTACCTCTTTATCTTAATGAAATAAGTCTTTCTATGCGAGCTGTTGGTTTTATATTAAGTGTTAAAGGGCTATCACAGATAATATTTGGTAGTATTATGGGCAGCTTATCTGATAAGTATGGGAGAATGGTTTTTGTTTATGGGGGAGTGATAATTCCTGCTTTATCCATAATGATAATTCCTTTTTTAACTAATTTTTACTTTCTTGTCCTGGCAGTCTTTTTAATATCTATTGGATTTACAGTTTTAAACCCAATCTTAAATGCTCTTGCAGCTGAAACTGTAAACCAGGAAAGAAGAGGTTTTTCTATAGGTATCTGGCAGTCCAGTGTAAGTTTTGCAACCACTATATTTGCTCTTTTATTTGGTTACATGTACAGTATTTTAAATTTAAAATTTATATTTATTTCTGCCAGTTTATTTCTTTTATTATGCCTTATTGGTGTCATTGTTTTGCGGTACAAATTTGTACTCGGTGGAAATACCAAATTGCAGGAAGTGAATTCTTATGACCAGTAATATTGATCACAGTCAATACAGTCAATCTGATTTTAGTTTACTTATAGAAGATTTTCTTATTTCTCACAGAAAAAAACCGGTTGTTTTAAGAGGACACAAACATTACCACAATGCATACGAAATTCTTCTGACAAATAGCGGAAGTGGAGAATTTTTTATAAAAAATAGAAATTATAAAATACAGGATAAAACTATTTTTATAATTGATGAATCAGAAATCCACAGACCAAAGATATCTGAAAAAAATCCCAGCTTTGATAGATTTGTCATTCATATAAAAGAAAATTTTCTGAAAAATTATTTCAAAAATGTTGAAGGTAATTTTAATCCACTGCACATATTCAATAAAAATATCAAATCTGTAAAGTTAAACAATTCACAGTACAACAAATTAAAATATATTACAGAAAAATTAATTTTTGAATCAACCAAAAAACAGCCTGGATATCAATCGATTATTCATGCCTATCTTTTAGAAATGTTTGTTATAGTTTTTAGACTTACAGAAAAAAATAATTTTCCTGAACAAAAAATAAACTCTTCCAACCAAAAACTTCATCAGATAATTGAATATATTAATAATAATTATAAAAAAGAACTTACTTTAAATGATATTGCCAAAAGTTTATATATTAGCAAATACTATCTAAGCCACTTTTTTAAAAAGAAAACTGGATTTACAGTCATAGAATTTATCAACAGCAGACGTATAATTGAAGCACAAAAAATGTTGACCGGAACAAATTTAAATATAACTGATATTGCAATAAGTGTTGGCTTTAACTCTTTAAATCATTTTGAAAGAACTTTTAAAAAAATAAATGGCATAACACCAAGCCAGTATCAGGAAATGGAAACACCAGGGAGGTAATTTAAATGGATGATCTACATAACAATTCAATCAAAAATTTTTTAGAAGAAGATTTCCATATAATTCACCGAAAAAATACTTCTACTGCAAAAGTAAATAAACATCACCATAATGCATATGAAATAATTATTCAGAACAACGGTACTGGTAATTTTTTTATTAAAGATAAAAATTACGATATGAAAGCCCAGACCCTGTTTTTAATCAATGAATATGATATTCACCACTACTTTTTCCCGGAAAAATTAAAAACATATGACCGCTTTGTTCTTTATATCAAATCTGAATTTTTAAATAATTATTTTAATTATATTGATGATGATTTTAAACCAATCGATATTTTTAAGAAAGAAATTAAATGTGTGGAATTAAATAATCCAGAATACAAACAGTTAAAATTTTTATCTGAAAAAATGATTTTAGAATTAACTAAAGAGAAATTGGGATACAAGTCAATTGTTAACTCCTATCTTCTGCAATTTTTTGTAACAATTTATCGTCTTCTTATAAATACTCAAAATATTAATATAAATAATAATGAAGAAAACGAAAGCCGCCTCCAAAAAATAATCGCATATATCGATAATAATTATAAAAATAATATTTCCTTAAATGAAATTGCTGAATCACTGTATATTAGCAAATATTATCTTAGCCACTTTTTTAAAGATAGAACCGGTTTTACAATAATAGAATTCCTGAACAATAAAAGGATTATTGAAGCGCAAAAAATGCTAAAAAATACAAATTTAAATATAACTGATATCGCAATGAATGTCGGATTTAATACTTTAAATCATTTTGAAAGAACATTTAAAACTATCAACGGTATTACACCAACACAGTACAGAAATATAAACAGCAATAATTTTTAGAGCAGTTTAACTGCTCTTTTTTTTAAACAAATTTATCAAAATAATTTTTGTGATTTATAAATTAAGCAAGTTTAACTAAAAGATATTTTATCAAAAAAATTACACTGAAAAATAAGCGGCTTAAGTCCTCAATAATATAAAGACTTAGCCACCTGGATAATTTAATATTATTTTACTATCTAATTAAGATAAGCATATTCAAAGTCTTTCAGAGTAAATTTATAATTAAAACTAAAAAATTAAATTATTCTAATACAAAATTGCGGACATACCGGACTGCAGTAACCACAGAGTATGCATTTTTCGTGGTCCACTGTAATTTCATCATCTACCATGGAAAGAGCATAATTGGGACATGCCTCGATACAGCTTAAACATTTAATACATAATTTATTAAGAATCGTAATTTTTTTCTTTTCTTTTTTAATTTTCATATTTTCAGTAATTTTTTCACCAGCAAAAATTTTGAGATTTAAATCAATCTCTTCTTTAGAAACCATTCCGACAGCGATTGAATCTATAAAATCTTTAGTTAACACAAATTCAAAAGCCTCATCCAGTTTATCTATTAGATTACCACCTGCCAGAGGCTTCATTGCATAGATTGCCTTTCCAGATTTATGAGCATATCTTAAAGCAGCTTCCATATCCTCTTTGCTTCCATCAACAATACCTCTTCCAGTAATATTATAAATTGCAAAAATTATATCAATATCCTTATTCTCTGCAGCTTCTTTTACAACTTTAACATAGTGAGTAGCAATTCCAACGTTTTTTATTTTTCCATCATTTTTTAAATCAACCAGTGCCCGCAGGGCTTCTTTTCTTTTAGAAAAGGGTTCTGATTCTCTAGCAGCATGGATATGAAAAATATCAAAATAGTCGATGTCAAGCTTTTTTAAACCATTCTCAACATGTTTTACTACTTCATCATACTGCTCAGCATGTGATTTAGAGGCTATTACATAATCTTCCCGTTTTAAATTTTTTATCACTGGAGCAATATAATCATAAGTTCTGTACATTTCAGCAGTATCAATAAAATTAATTCCTGAATCAAAAGCATATTTTATTACCTCTGTGCCATCAGATAACGGCATGTTTTTCTGTGCTGGCCCAAGTGGAAGTGCACCAAAACACATTTTGCTGACTTTTAGATCAGTACCTTTTAATAAATTTTTCTCCATAATTCCACCCCTTTAAGTTTAATAATATTCTCTAACATTTTTTAGTCATATTTTAACTCTAATTATTCAGAAGTTATAATATTATAAGGTTTATCAAGTACAATTTCCGGTGCATTTTTATATAATTCAATCTTTCCTAAAACTTTAACTTCTTTTCCCTCAAAATATTCAGCAGGATTGTAATCGAATTTAATTAAATCTTCGTTAAATATAACCACAGTGAAATCTTTAATATATTTTTCCGAAAAATTGAGATAGGTTACTTTATCTGAACTGTAAGTGGATTTAATTTCCTCCTTAACAATAACTATTTCATTTACATAAGAAGCAGCATTTTCCCAGCTGATAACTTCTATTTTGTTCTGATAATATTTCATTTTGGACCAGACACCATTTTTATTGCTGCGTGCATTTTTTACTGCTTTTTTAAACTTTTCTTCATATCTTCTGTTTGGTGAAATGATCATCAAATTAGCATAGCCTTCCTGAAGTAGATGCAGATTAAACATCCCTTTATCTCCCAGGTAAATATAGGCCAGTAATCGTCCATATTTATCTTTTTTTTCAGAATCAAATTCCAACTTTACTTTTTTATCCAGTATCTTATTTTCTGCAAATTCTTTTGCTTTAAAGGCAAAATATTCTCCTTTTCTTTCTTCCCAGTCAATCTCCGGACAGTCAACACCCAGAACTCTGATTGTTTCACCACTGGAGGTTTTATATGTATCTCCATCAATTATTTCATTTATATGAACTTCTGCCAGAGAATTTTTTTGCCCAATAAAAAAATAAGATCCCAAAATCAAAATTAATGCTGCTGTCAAAATAAATAGTTTATTTCTCATAATATACCAACTTTCTTAAATACATTCTATATTTGAGATTCCACATTTCAATATTAAACTACCAAAAAGAGGAAATGCAGAAATATTAAAATTTTTTATATAAAAATCTTAATGAAATCTCCTTTTTCAACTCTAAATTTTTTTTAAAAAAACCTTATATTTATATAATTCTATTTAACAGCATTTATACCTTCAAAAATATATCTAGCTTAAACTATTATATCAGCTGTTAATATAATACTTATTTTTCACTTTAAATCAACATTTTTAAACAACAACTACTACTTGATTTTTCTGTTTTTAAAAAAATAAAAACCCCAATCCGACTGTGATTTAAACAGTAGAATTGAGGTGACTTGCTTGAATATATATAAATTATAGAGCTAAAACTGGATTTTCAAGATATTTTTTGAGATCTTTTAAAAATTTCGCTCCCACAGCACCATCTACTGCTCTGTGGTCAAGCCCCAGTGTAAGTTCTATAGCCGGATAAACCTGTAATTCTCCACATACATCTGTCCTTACTTTCTCCACTATTGTTCCAACAGCCAGTATTGCAACCTGAGGTGGATTTAAAATAGCAGTAAATTCTTCGATTCCAAACATTCCTAAATTAGAAATAGAAAATGTTCCATCTTCCAGATCCGCCATTTCCAGCTTATCTGCTTTACTCCTATCAACCATCTGCTTAATCTCTTTATCAAGTTCAGGTAATGTTATCTGTTCAGCATTATTTACAACTGGTACCACAAGACCTTTTTCCACCGCAACTGCTATACCGATATTAACATCTTCTTTGAGCAGATATTCTCCATCAGCATAATGTGCATTTATATCCGGATGTTTTTTTAGAGTAAAGGCTGTAATTTTTGCAATTACTGTGTTTAGTGAAGGTACATTATCTTCATCCATCTCTTTATATTTTTGCCTTAGATCGATAATTTCACTGATATCTGCCGACGTCTTCAGATAAATATGAGGAGCTTCCCAGCTTTCTGAAAGCCTTCTTGCAGTTGTTCTGCGGTAGTTTGACATTTCTTTTTTTACTGTTTTACCTGCAGTTTTTTCTTTTCTACTTAGTGCAGAAACTTCATCCTGAAATTCATCACTTTCCATAAAAGATTTAATATCATCAGATGTGATTCGAAATCTATCTGTGGTTTCTCTAACCTTTTCTAGATCCACATTGTTTTTTCGAGCCAACTTTTTTGCCCTGGGAGAAGCGCGCAGTATATCTTCTTTAATTTCTTTTTTATTATCAACTTTTTTGACAGCAGTTTTTTTATCTGTTTTTTTCTCTTCTTTATTAACAGCTTTTTTATCTTCTTTTTTTTCTGATCCGGCTAAATCATCTATTTCTTCTCCCTCTACAGCCAGAATACCAACCACAGTCTGTACAGGAACAGTTTCTCCTTCTTCAATAATAATTCTGGCCAGAAGACCATCCTGATCCGCTTCTACAGAATGGGTAATCTTGTCTGTTTCTACATCATAAACAATATCTCCTTCATTGATCTCTTCACCTTCATCAAAATACCATCTTATTAAAGTTCCTTCTTCCATTGTTAAACCCAATTTGGGCATTAATAATTCTTTGCTCAATTTTTCCCCTCCTATTCAATCATTTATTTCTAATATAGTCCAAATACTTTTGGTAAGAATGTCGTTAATCCAGGCAAGTACATTAAAATCAAAAGTACTACAACTGCAGCTAAAATAAGCGGTATTGCCTGTTTTGCAAGTTTTTCTAAAGAAATATTAGCTATGTTTGAACCTACATAAAGGTTAACTGCTACAGGTGGTGTTACCTGTCCAATTGCAAGGTTAATTGTCATAATAACACCAAACCAGACAGGATCCCATCCCATTTCTGCCATAATTGGAAGCAGAATTGGTAAAAATACATAATAAATTGATATAGCATCAATTACCATACCTGCAAATAATATTATTATATTGATAAAGAGCAGTATAATAACAGGATTATCAGATAGACCCAGAATAGCACTAGAAGCTTTTTGGATTAAACCAACATTTGTCGCAATCCAGGAAAATAAACCTGCTGCTGTAACAACCAGCATAACTACTGCAGTTGTTTCTGCTGCATCAACACCAATTTTGAATAATATTTTAAAATTAATTGTTTTATAAACAAACACACCAACAAATAAACCATAAAATACAGCTACTGCAGCTGCTTCTGTCGGTGTAAAAACACCCCCATATATACCGCCAAGTATAATTACCGGAGTCAAAAAAGCCCAGAATGCATCTTTAAAAGAATTCCATAATTCGGAGAATGATCCCCATTCTTCACCTTTATAGCCACGTTTTTTTGAAATTATAAATACAACTATAATTAATCCAAGGGCCACAAGAATACCTGGTACAATACCTGCGGCAAATAAAGTGCCAATCGAAACATTTGCTATCATGCCATAGACAATAAAAGCAATACTGGGAGGTATAATAATAGCCAGGCCACTACTGACTGAAGTAACAGCTGTTGCAAAATCTTTGTCATAGCCCTGTTTAACCATACCGGGAATCAAAATCACTCCTAAAGCTGCAACAGTTGCAGGACCAGATCCCGAAACGGCACCCCAAAAAGTAGCAACAATAACTGTAGCAATTGCTAATCCCCCTGGAATTGGTCCAACAATCAGTTTAACAAAATTAATAATTTTTTCAGCCATTTTAGCTTTCTGCATAATAACACCAGCCATTATAAAGAACGGAATGGCAAGCAGAGGAAATTTAGCTATTCCACCAAAAAAGTTGTAAGATACCATATTAAGACTTTTATCAGCAATAAGAGCCCCAAAAACAGATGTCATTCCAAGTGAAATAGCAATTGGCACTCTTATAGTAAGTAAAAAAACAAACATTATTACAATCCAGATAGCAGGATCCATTTATTCATCACCACTCTCTTTTAACTCAACAATAGTTCTCTGTATAATTCTAATGATAATCAAGCCACTTCCAATTGGCAGACCTAAAGTATACCACCACATAGGTACTCCCATTGAAGTAGTAGTTACATTAAGCAACATTTCATCCTGTATTTGTGTAATACTATATCTAAGTAAGATTAAAAAGAAAGTAATAGAAAGCAGTGCAACTATTATCTGAACTAATTTCTGAACTTTTTTAGGCATTTTTTCAACAATCAATGCCACACATAAATGTTTACCCTTTTTAAAGGCAATTGCACTGCCGAGCATTACAAGCCAGACGTATAAATAAATTTCCAGTTCCTCAATATAAGATATAGAAAATTTAAAAGTGAATCTGGAAATTACATTAACAAATGCAATTGCTGCCATTGAAAGAAGCAGTCCACCTGCAAGATATTCTTCAAAATTGTTTAAGAAATGTTTTATCTTTTTTTGCAAAAACCTTCACCTCCACTATAAAAGTTAAGATAGTGCCAGACAGAAAATCTGCCTGGCATTATCTATCTTAATTTTTATTTATTGAACTGATTTTTTATCTTCAACTGCATCTTCTACAATATCTTCTCCTACAGTTTTAACCCATTTATCATAAACTGGCTTAGTTTTATCTCTAAATAGTTCTTTTTCATCTTCAGTTAAAATATTAACTTTCATTCCCTGTGCTTCAAGATACTTTAGAGGGTCATTGCTGCCATCTTCTAATTCCCAGGTAGATAGGAACTTTTCTGCATACCCTAAATCTTCGCCATTTTCAATTTTTTTGTCAATATATTCTTTAGCAGTACCATCATCCAAACCATATCTGGCAAGCATCTTCTGGAAATGAAGTGCCTCTTCTGCTGCCTGTGCAACAATTTTCTGATCTTCAGAAGTAAAGCTTTCAAATACTTCCTGATTAATTCCAATCATAAGTGGATCAACAAGATAGTTCCAGACTGTCATATATTCGTGAAATTCCCAGATCTTAAGTGGAATAAGAACATCTACAATTGGGTTTTCCTGTCCATCAACTGTACCCTGCTGGAATCCTGTTGTTGCTTCTCCCCAGTTCATTGTTAGAGGATTTGATCCCAGTTCCTGGAAAATTTCAATAAATATTTTACTCCCAACAACACGATATTTAAGATCTGATAGGTCTTCAGGCTTATGGATAGCTCTTTTACTGTTCGTAATTTCTCTAAATCCATTTTCGCCCCAGCCAAATGCTTTGACTCCCAGCTGTTCAATTCTATCTAATAAATATTGTCCGGCATCTCCCTTTTCTACAGCATCAATTTCTTCATAATTATTGAAAAAGAATGGAAGAGAAAATAAGTTTAATTCTTTTATCTGTGGTGACCAGTTAATTGTTGATTCTAAAGCCATATCAATAGAACCATTTCTCACCATCATAAAAACGGAAGTTTGCTTTCCAGCTGAAAGTGAAGATCCCCCATATGCTTTAATATTTATTCGACCATCTGTTCTTTCTCTAACTAAATCTGTAAAATATTCGGCACCCATACCCCATGGAAAAGCAGGTCCCACATTATAACTTAAAGTATATTCTTCTTTATAATCCTGGGCAGAAACAAGTGATGTCAGAACAAAGACAAATACCAGCATTAAAAGTAAACTTTTCTTAAACATTAAATAACCTCCTCATATTTTGCTTATCAATAATCAAAGTAAAAACTTCTTAACTTCCTCTACAACATTATCCTTATCCGGCATAATAAAGTTTTCCTGTTCTGGACTGAATGAATTTGGAACGTTTTTAGCCCCAACCCTGTAGATGGGATCATCCAGATAGTCAAAGGCTTCCTCCTGAACTACTGATGCAATTTCTGCACCCCATCCTGCTCTCTTCCATGTTTCATGAACTGTAAGCAGTCTTCCTGTTTTCTTAACAGAATTAATTACTGTCTCTCTGTCCCATGGAATCAGTGTTCTCAGATCAATAATTTCTAAGGAAATACCTTCTTTTTCAAGTTCCTCAGCAGCCTTTAAACTCTCATGAACCATTCGACTTGTTGTTACAACAGTAATATCACTTCCCTC
The DNA here is from genome assembly GCA_964559325.1 of uncultured Halanaerobium sp. Lineage (GTDB taxonomy): Bacteria > Bacillota > Halanaerobiia > Halanaerobiales > Halanaerobiaceae > QPJE01. Next base: position 10,092 of record CAZLIW010000032.1, read on the forward strand.
TCTTTTAATATCTGCTTTACCAAAAGGAATACTGTATTCTTCTTCATCAACAAATCCTTTTTTGCCATACATCTGCTTGTGCTCAAAAACTATTACCGGATCAGGCTGATTTAAAGCTGTCTTGTAAAGTCCATAAACATCAGCTGGAGTTGAAGGAATAAGTACCTTAATACCAGGTACATGCATAAAAATAGTTTCCAAACTCTGTGAATGCTGTGCTGCAGCATTATTAGATCTGCCATCAGGACCTCTTAAAATAATAGGTAAATCTCTCTGTCCACCTGACATATATCTAATTTTCATAATTTGATTTGTAATTGATGACATACCTGTAAAAAGAAAATCGGCAAAATGAAACTCTACAATAGGTCTGGTTCCTGCAAGTGCTGCTCCTACTGCTGAACCAAATATAACTTCTTCGGAAATTGGAGTATCAATCACACGATCATCATATTTTCCTATTAACCCTTTATACTGACCAAAAATTCCACCCTGTTGAGCAATATCTTCTCCATATGTAAAGATATTGGGGTTTTTTTCCATCTCTTCTTCAATAGCCCGGCAGATAGCACCGGAAAAAGTCATTTCTACTTTAGCCATTTTTACACCTCCTTAATAGTCATAACCCGCATCATCTGCAAACAGGTCTTCCAGTGCTTCTTCTGCAGCCGGAAAATCATCATTGCGTGCGAATTCCACAGAATCTTCAATAATTTTAGTATATTTACTCCATATTTCATTTTTCTTCTCATCATCAAGATAATCATTATCTTTTAAGTATTTTTCAAATCTTCCAATTGGTTCATTTTTCCACTTTTCTTCTACTTCTGCATCATCACGATAGTTCATAGGATCACCAACAAAATGACCTTTTAAACGATAGGTTTTACATTCCAGCAGTACAGGTCCAGAACCCTCTCTTACCGCTTTTACAATTTCACCTGCTGTTTCGTGTACTGCCAGCAAATCATTACCATCAACTGTAACACCTTTAATATTATAACCTTTTGCTCTATCAGCAATATTTTTTACTGAAGTAGCATATTCTGAATTAACAGTTGAAGCATAATTATTATATTCTACCACAAAAATAATGGGCAGCTGATAAATTGAAGCCCAGTTTAATGCTTCATGAAACGCACCTCTGTTTGATGCTCCATCACCAAAAAACGCCACAACAACCTGATCAGTTTTCTTAATCATTTTAATAGCCATTCCTGCACCTGCAGCTATCGGCAGACCGGCTGCAACTTCTCCATTTGCACCAAGTACACCTAGATCAAAGTTCATAATATGCATCGAGCCACCTTTACCTTTACAGTAGCCAGATTTTTTTCCATATAATTCTGCCATCATTAACTTTGGATCTGCACCTTTAGCAAGCATATGACCATGCCCGCGGTGAGTACTTGTAATAAGGTCATCTTTATTAAGGTGATCGATAATACCGGATGCAATTGCTTCTTCTCCAATATAAAGATGAATAAATCCGGGAATTTCATTGTTATAAAACTTTTCTTCCGCTTTCATTTCAAAAGTTCTAATCAAAACCATTTTTTCGTAAAGTTCAATCAATTTTTCTTTTGATAATTCCATTTTCTCACCTCCACCTTATATATAATGCAAATATTATTCCAATAGAAATAATTTTCATAATCTTTTATATATAAAGAATATTAAAAGGTTTGGAAATAGCAAAAAAATAA
>CAZLIW010000033.1:0-11303 GCA_964559325.1 uncultured Halanaerobium sp.
CGGATCAGCTGCCATAGCTCTGGCTACACCAACTCTCTGCTGCTGCCCACCTGAAAGTTCATCAGGATATTTATCGAGGTAATTGTTAGGATTTAAACCAATCAGTTCTAAAAGTTCATTAACTCTTTGATCTATTTTTTTCTGATCCCAGTCCAGCAGTTCTGGAACAGTTGCTATATTTTCTTTTACAGTTAGGTGTGGGAAAAGTCCTATTTGTTGAATTACATAACCAATTTTTTTTCTGAGGGTGTTCTTGTTTTGTTCGACAGCATTTTCACCGTTAATATATATTTTTCCAGATGAGGGTTCAATAAGGCGGTTAATCATTTTTAAAGTGGTTGTTTTTCCACAGCCAGAAGGGCCGACGAATACACATATTTCTCCTTCATCAATTTCTAAACTGAGATTTGAAACAGCAGCAGCATTCATCTGTGAATATTTTTTTGTTATATTTTTCAGTTTTATCATCTACTCAACCTCCTCAAAAAATTTTAAGCAAGAAAAAAGTGCCGCTAAAAAAAGCCGCCACCTGTAAGGAATTCTACATTTTTATCCAAATTAATATTAACACATAGGTCAGGGAAAGTCAAATTATAACTCTTTGTAATTTGACCATTTTTCATTTTTCTGTATTTTTCAATATGAAGATTAGAAAATATTAAAATTTTATGCTTTAAAAACATATGTTAAAACTTCTTTAAAGTCTTTTCTTGCTCATTAAGGGTGATTTATGATATATTATAGTATAGTTAAAAAATACTCCATATAAAAGGAGGAGTAAAATATGAATATCTTTTTTCTAATTCTTTTTATGTTAATTGGAGCTTCAGGTCTTTTTTATCAGGTTGACTCAGGTGTGTTTATAGGTTTTGCATTAATACCATGGCAGTTTTTGAAAATTAAATTAAATAAAAAAATTGTTTTAACTTCAATATTAATTTCAGCAGTAATAGGCGGAGGCTATTTTATTTATACAAAAAAATGGTTGATAACAGCTCTGTTTATATTTATTCAGTTTTATAATTACTGGGGATTATTAAATGCTGAACATGAATAATATTTTTCCCTGATAAGTAAGAAGAGTAAAAAATTATGCTGAACAGAGTCTAAAAAAATAAATAAATATAAAATATAAGGAGGAATAAGAATGCCGACATATTTATATGAATGTAAAAACTGTGGAAGATTTGAAGAATTTCAGAATATTAAGGATGAGCCTCTGAAAGAATGTCCGGAGTGTGGTGGCAAAGTAAAAAGAATTATAGGTGCACCCGGTATTATATTTAAGGGTTCTAACTTTTATGTAAATCAGGAAAGCAAAAAATCAGAAAAAAAAGAAAAGAAAAATACTGATAAAGCATCTTAAAGATATAAAAGCCGGCCTTAGTGCCGGTTTTTTTGGAGGATTGAGAAAATGGATAAAGAAATTAATAAAATATGGAAAATTTTAAGTCTATCTTTTCCTGAAGGTGAACTTATAACTAAAGAAGAATTATTAAATAATTATAAAGATAAGAGATTTAATTTAAGAAAATTTTATAATGAAGATGAAATCTGTGCTTTTTATATGAGCTGGGATTTAGGGTCATTTATTTATCTTGAATATCTGGCAGTAAGAAAAGAATATAGATCTAAAGGATTTGGTAGTTTATTGTTGAAAAATATAAAAGAAGAGTCCTCCAAAAAAATTATTTTAGAAGCAGAAAAATTAGATAATCCTGAGGCAAAAAAAAGATTAAAATTTTATAGAAAAAATGATTTTTGTATAAATCAATATGATTATAAACAGCCTCCATTGAGAGAGAGCTTAAAAAGTGTTCCAATGTATTTAATATCTTACCCTGACTTACTTTCGAAAAAACAATTTGAAGAAGTCAAAAAAATTCTCTATAGAAAAGTTTATAATAAGTATATTTAACTTCAGGCAAATTAAAGGTAGGTAAAATTATGGAAAAAGTTTCTTTAAAAAAATGTAATTCATATGAATCCATTAATTTAGAAAAATCTTTAGACATTTTAATTGATAATTTGGGCGGATGGGATAAATATATCAAAAAAGGCCAAAATGTACTGCTTAAAACAAATCTTCTGATGGGCAAAGATGCTGAACTGGCAATAACTACCCATCCAGAAATCTTACGGGCTGTTGGGAGAAAAGTAGTTTCTATGGGAGCAGATATTATTATTGGAGATAGTCCTGGAGGACCATTTAATGAAAGTTCTCTTAAAAGAGCTTATAAAAAAAGCGGTATTTTAAAAATGGCAGAAGAAGAGGGATTTAAATCAAACTACAATACTTCAGCAAAAACAGTAGAATTTAAAGAGGGTGTAATTAATAAATCTTTTGTACTGGGGGAATATGTTCTCAATGCAGATTTTATTATAAATATGCCCAAACTAAAAACACATGGACTTACAATGTATACAGGTGCAGTAAAAAATCTTTTTGGATGTATACCAGGGGTTTTAAAAGCAGAATATCATCTGCGCATGCAGGCAGTTGATGATTTTTCGAGGATGCTGAATGACCTTGCATTACTTGTTAATCCCGGGCTGACAATTATGGACGGTATAATGGGAATGGAAGGTGATGGCCCATCATCTGGAGAACAGAGAAAATTTAACTATTTACTGGCCTCAGAGTCACCATTTTATCTTGATAGAGCTGCTGTGGAAATTCTTGGAGTAAAACCTCTAACTGAAGTACCACTTATAAAAACTTCTCAGGAAGATGGTATAATAATTGAGAATGGTTTTGAAACAGTAGGGGATCCTCTTCAGAGCTATGATGATGTTAAAATTCCTTCAATTGAAGGGGAATCAAATCTTCTGGATGAAAAAATGCCGGATTTTTTAGCTAAATTTTTGGAACAATTTTTACGGCCAAAGCCAGTATTTGATAAAGAAAAATGTGTCGGATGCAGAACCTGTGCCGAAAACTGTCCACCAGAAGCAATAGAAATGATAGATAATTTTCCAGAAGTCAATTTAGATTTATGTATTCGCTGTTTTTGCTGCCAGGAATTATGTCCATATGATGCTGTGGATATTAAACATCCCTGGCTTGGGAAACTATTTTTTAGCAGGTAGAGGAGGAATAATTACTAATGAAAATTGGAGTAATCTCAGATACACATATATCTATGAGAGGCAGAAAACTGCCTGAGGAATTATTAGAAGAACTTAAAAAAGTAGATTTAATCATTCACGCAGGAGATCACGTTGAATCCAATGTACTAAATGAGCTTGAAAAGATAAATCCTGTTAAAGCTGTTTATGGCAATATGGACAATTATTCTGTTATAAGTAAACTTAAAGATAAAATAACTTTTGAAGTAAATTCTAAAAAAATTGGACTTATACATGGGCATCAATTTAGAGGTAGAGATATGATAACTTCTTTAGATTATAGTTTTTCAGATTGTGATATTGTTATTTTTGGCCATACTCATAAACCTTTAAATAAATATTTTAATGATAAATTATTTTTTAATCCTGGTTCACCAACTGATAAAAGATTTGAGAAAAATCATACCTTTGGTATAATAGAGATTGATAAGGAGATAAATTCTGAGATAAAAATTTTAAAGGAGGAGTCTTAATGTCTGTGTATGATACTGCAAAAAGATTAGAAAGAAAAATTAAGGATTCTGATGAATATAAAGAATATATTGAATTAAAAGAAAAGGTTATTAAAAAAGACGGTTCTAAAAAGATGCTTCTGGATTATCAGGATTTAATGATGGAGCTGCAGACAAAACAGCTTTCCGGACAGGAAATTAGTGAAGAAGAAAAAGAGAAATTAAATAATCTAAATAATCTTATTGAGATTAATAATAATGTAAAAAAATATCTTGAAGCAGAGTATAAAGTAAGTGTAATGTTAAATGATCTGCAGAAGATGATTTTTTCGGATATAGAAATTGGGATACCGAAAAACAATGAAGAAGAGAATCTTTCAGAAAAAGAAGAAGGTAATTCAGAAAAGGAAGATTAAAAGTCAGACAGCAGAGAAAAAAAGCACCCAGCTCTGGGTGCTTTTAATAAGAAATATTTTATACAGGGCGTACTTCTTTTACACCGTCAACGTTATCTTTCAGTGTACGCTCAATACCATTTTTTATGGTTAAGGTTGACATTGGACAACCACTGCAGGCTCCAAGTAATTTAACTTTAACGATTCCGTCTTCAGTGACTTCTACTAGCTCAACATCACCACCGTCAGCCTGAAGGCTGGGTCTGATTTTATCGATATATTTTTCAACTTCTTTTTTCAATGTTGCACCTCCTAATTTACATTTGATTATATTATACAAAAAAACTCAACTTTTTACAACACCCAAATTATATTTTTGATTCTGTTAATAGGAGAATGATAAAATGTCCAGATTTGTACACCTCCATAACCATACTGCCTACAGCCTGCTGGATGGTGCCCTCAGAATAGAGGATATGGTTAAAAAAGCAAAAGAAAATAATATGCCTGCGGTTGCTATGACCGATCATGGAGTACTTTATGGTATGATAGAATTTTATAGACATGCAAAAAGTGAGAATATTAAGCCAATTTTGGGGTGTGAGCTTTATCTGACAACAGGTTCCAGATTTGAAAAATCCAGAGAGAGGTATCACCTGATTTTACTTGCTGAAAATAACAGGGGATACCACAATCTTATTCAGCTGGTTTCTAAAGCATGGCTGGAAGGTTTTTATTACAAACCCAGAGTTGATAAAGAGCTGCTGGCTGATTACAGTGATGGTCTTATATGTCTATCTGCATGTGTTCAGGGAGAGATTCCACAGCTTCTTTTAAAAGGTAGATATGAAGCAGCTAAAAATGCAGCAGCAGAATACAGTCAGATTTTTGGCAGGGATAATTTTTTTCTTGAACTTCAGGATCACAATCTGCAGTCGGAAAAAGAAGCCGCTTCAGGAATTATAAAAATTTCTCAGGAACTTGATCTTCCTCTTGTAGTGACTAATGATGCACATTATTTAAATAAAACAGATGCAGATCTTCAGGATGTTTTGTTAGCACTGCAGACAGGAACAACAGTAGATGACAAAAATAGAATGACTTTCCAGGGAGAAGAGTTTTATTTCAAAACTCCTGAAGAGATGGAAGCATTATTTCCTGATATTAAAACTGCTTATGATAATACAGTAAAAATTGCTGAAAGATGTAATGTTGAACTTGATTTTGATAAGTTTTATCTTCCTGATTATCCGGATATAGAAAATGGAGAGAAACCAGAAAGTCTTCTCAAAAAACTTTGTTATAAAGGATTGAAAAATAAATCATTTCAGGATATTAAAGAAGCAGAAAAAAGGCTGGAGTATGAGCTTAGTATAATTTATAAAATGGGCTATGCTTCTTATTTTTTGATTGTATATGATTTTGTTAAATATGCGGAAGAAAACGGAATTAGAGTTGGTCCGGGCAGAGGTTCTGCAGCAGGAAGTCTTGTCGCTTATTTATTAAATATTACAAAAGTCAATCCTTTAAAATATGGACTTTTATTTGAACGATTTTTAAATCCAGAAAGAATTACAATGCCTGATATAGATATTGATTTTGATGAACAGAGAGATGAAATTATTGAATATGTAAAAAATAGGTATGGAGAACAAAGAGTAGCTCAAATCGGTACTTTTGGGACAATGGCAGCTCGTGCAGCTGTTAGAGATGTCGGCAGAGCACTTGGATTATCTTATGGAAGGGTTGATAAAATAGCAAAACTTATTCCATCACAGCCCGGCACAACTATTAAAGAGGCTTTAAGTTCGGTAAAAGAGCTGCAGGATTATTATAAAAATGATTCGGAAATTAGGAAATTGATAGATTATGCCAGAGGGGTTGAAGGTATGCCCAGACATATCTCCACACATGCTGCCGGTATAATAATTGGTGCTCAGCCGCTGACTGAAATTATTCCTCTGCAGAAACAGGATGACAGCATAATTACTCAGCTGCCGATGGGTGATCTGGAAGCACTGGGTCTGCTTAAAATGGATTTTTTAGGCCTCCGCAATCTGACAGTTATAGAAAATACATTAAATCTGATCAAGCAGAGGCATGGAAAAAAAATAGACATTGAAAGTATTCCTCTTGATGATAAAAAAGTATATCGTCTTCTCCAGTCAGGTAATACTTCCGGTGTTTTTCAGATGGAATCATATCTATTTCAGTCTTTAAATAAAAGATTAAAGCCTGATCGTTTTAGTGATCTTATAGCACTGCTGGCCCTTGGTAGACCAGGCCCTCTGGGTAGTGATATGGTTGATGATTATATAAAGAGCAGACATGGTGAAAAAAGACCGGAATATCTGCATCCAAAGCTGAAACCAATTCTGGAAGAAACTTTTGGTATGATTCTTTATCAGGAGCAGGTTATGGAAATTGCCAGTAAGCTCGGTGGATATACTATGGGGGAAGCTGACCTTTTGCGAAGAGGTATGGGTAAGAAAAAATTAGAATTAATTGCAGGAGAAAGAAAGCGTTTTATAAATGGTGCTGTAGAAAATGATATAGATAAAAAAACAGCCAATCAAATTTTTGATCAGATGGAATATTTTGCAGGATATGGATTTAATAAATCTCACAGTACTGCTTATGCATTTCTGGCCTATCAGACAGCTTACTTAAAAGTGCACTATCCGGGTGATTTTATGTCTGCTCTCCTGTCATCTGTTATGGGTAATCAGGATAAAATTTCAGATTATATTAAGGCCTGTCGGGAAATAGATATAGAAGTACTGCCGCCAGATATAAATATCAGTGGATTTTATTTTACACCTGAGTCTGAAGATAAAATAAGATTTGGTCTAAAAGCTGTTAAAAATGTGGGCAGTAGTGCCATAGAAGCTATTATCGAAGCACGTAAGGAAAAAAAATTTGAAAGTTTTACGGATTTTCTGCAGAGAATAGATATGAGCAGAATAAATATTCAGGTTTTAGAAGCTTTTATAAAAAGCGGCGTATTTTCTCAGTTCTCTGCCAAAAGATCTCAACTTTTATTAAACTATGAAGACCTGTATAAAAAATATAATATGCTTTATAAAGAAAGATCTCAGGGCCAGATATCATTTTTCGATATGTTTTCTGAGAGTAATGATTTTATGGAAGAAGACCTTGCCTATCAGAATATGCAGGAACTGAGAAAAGATGTACTACTAGAACAGGAGAAAGAATTTTTGGGAATTTATATTTCCGGTCATCCACTTGATAAATACAAAAATAAAATAAACGAAATTGTTGATCTTCCGATAAGTAAAATTGAAAATATTAAAGAAAATAAAGAACTTTTCTTTGTAGGGCAGATAATAAATAACCGTTCGCATGTAACAAAAAGAGGCAACAAAATGGCCTTCTTGACATTGGAGGACTGGTCAGGTAAGATAGATGTAATTGTATTTCCAGATCTATTGTCAGAACTGGATTTTGACATGGAAAAATCGGGGAGGATTTTTGTTGTTGGAAGAAGAGATGACAAAAAAGTAATAGCTTCAAATATTATTCCACTGGGAAGAAAAATATTAATTATAGATTTAAACAATGTTGAGCGAAAAAAAGTTTTTGCTTTAAAAAAATTTCTCTTCAAAAAAGAAGGAAATATACCAGTTATACTGAAAGTTTTTAATAATAAATTGATTTTATCTAATTCTAAATATTGGTTTAATGATGATCAAAACAGCCAGAAAAAACTCAGTAAAATTATAGATGTGTCAAAATATAAATATATATAAAAATAATGGAGGGTTTATCCAATGTTAATGAGAGAAGAACATGATTCTATAGGCAGCAAACAGGTGCCAAAAGATGCATATTATGGAATTCAGACAGCAAGGGCTGCAGAGAATTTTAAAATAACAGATTTGAAAGTTCATCCAGAGCTGATAAAAAATCTATCTATGGTAAAAAAAGCTGCGGCGGTAGTAAATAGAGAGGTTGGAGTTTTAAATGACAGAATAGCCTCCTCAATTATACAGGCTGCAGATGAGGTAATAAATGGATCACTTAAGGACCAATTTATAATCGATGCAGTACAGGGGGGAGCCGGTACTTCTATCAATATGAATATAAATGAGGTTCTTGCCAATAGAGCTATAGAGATAATGGGTGGAGAAAAGGGAGATTATTCAGTGGTTCACCCCAATAATCATGTAAATATGGGTCAGTCTACCAATGATGTAGTACCTACTGCAGTCAGAATGGCAGTTATAAAACTGCTGAGGAAAGCTTTAAATGAACTGGAAAAATTCAAAAAAGGACTTATGGAAAAAAGTGAAGAGTTTGATGATGTAATAAAGATGGGTCGGACACAGCTGCAGGATGCAGTACCGATAAGACTGGGCCAGGAATTTAAGGCATATGCAAATGCAGTTAAGAGAGACATAAGAAGAATTACAGAAACTATAGATGACTTGCGAGTTGTTAATTTAGGTGCAACAGCTGTTGGAACAGGTCTGAATGCAGATTTAGCTTATGTCAAAAATGTGACTTCACAATTAAATAAAATTAGTGGACTTGATTTAAAACAGGCTGAAGATTTGATAGATGCAACACAGAATGTTGATGCACTGGTAGAAGTTTCTTCAGCTATGAAGACATGTGCAGTCAATCTGTCCAAAATAGCAAATGATTTAAGACTTTTATCATCAGGACCAAGAACCGGTTTAAATGAGATAAATCTGCCTGCAGTACAGCCTGGATCATCTATTATGCCAGGTAAGGTTAATCCGGTAATACCTGAAGTGGTAAATCAGATATCATTTCAGATAATAGGTAATGATACAACAATAACCATGGCAGCTGAAGCAGGACAGCTTGAGTTGAATGTAATGGCACCTATACTTATTTTTAATCTCATACAGTCGATAGAAATGTTGAAAAATGGAGTAAAAACATTTACAGAAAAATGTATTAAAGGTATAACTGCAAATCGAGAGCGGTGTAAATCACTTGTAGACAGCAGTGTAGGTATCATAACAGCAATAAATCCTCATGTTGGTTATGAAGCTGCAGCAAGAATAGCAAAAGAAGCATTAAACACAGGGAAATCGGTAAAAGATATTATTCTTGAGCAGGGAATTTTGAGTGAAGAAGAGCTTGAGGAGATTTTAAATCCATATGAAATGACAGAGCCAGGTATAGCAGGGAAAAAACTCTTAAACTGTGAGGATTCTAGATTATAATGGAAGCAGTATTTTATTTTTTCAGCAGCAGATTAAGTGCAGAGTGGGCGGTTTTTTTAACAGCAATGCTGCCATTTATAGAATTAAGGGGAGCCGTGCCACTTGGTATTTCTCTTGGAATAGCACCTCTTAAAGTGTTTTTTCTGGCTGTTTGCGGTAATATAATTCCTATTATACCACTGCTTTTTCTGCTGGATCCAGCGCGTGAATTCCTGATAAAAAGATCAAACATAATGCATAAATTTTTTGAATGGCTTTATAATAGAACAATAAGAAAAAGTCGTAATGTAGAGAAATATGGTGCTCTTGGTTTGATACTTTTTACCGCAGTTCCTTTTCCTACAACCGGTGCCTGGACAGCCAGCCTTGCTGCTGTAATTTTTAAAATTAAATTTAGTTATTCTTTTTATTCTATCAGTACGGGTGTTCTAGCAGCAGGTATTGCTGTCACTCTTATGAGCCTGGCTATTATTTAGATTTATAATTTATAACCATCAGTATGTTTAATCTAAAGCAGCTGGAAGACTTTATTCAGTCTGTAAAATGGTGAATAGTTTTATACTTTATTTATAATTATTTTTTATACTGATATATTAATCAATAAGGAGGTTCAAATTATGGATGTTAATGCAGATTATATTGTGATTAAGGCTAGAGAAAATGGAGTTACTATTATCGGCCTGACCAGAGGAAAAGACACAAAATTTAATCATACAGAAAAACTGGATGCAGGAGAAATTCTTATTGCCCAGTTTACCGAAAACGTTTCGGCCATTAAGATCAGAGGAGAGGCTGAAGTTTTGACAAAACACGGTGAAGCTGTTTCTGATGGTATATAATACAAATTATCGTCTGATGTCTGAGCACTAACTGCTGTTTATTGCTGACTGATCTTAGAAAAGTTTGGAAAGGAGATAATATGTGGCAGGTTGTTTATATAGCTGGCTCAGAAGATGAAGCAGAAGAAATCTTAATGAATATGGAAAAAGAAGGATTTATGGTAGAAATTGAATCAGAGGGTTCCAGCTGTTTTCAGATAAAAGTTCCGGCCGGAGAAGCAGAAGATGCTTATACTTATTTAAATGATATTTACTAGTATTTAAATGATATATCAAATTTTCGAGTTATAGATAGAATATCAAATAATATATGTAATACATGAAATGAAATACTAAAAAATATGAGTATGTAGTAAAAAGAGAAATATAAAATATGATTTTATGATTTAGAATAGGATTTTGCAGTTAGCTGAAGCAGAAATTAAACTAATATGAGCGGTAAAAATAATAAAAATAGTACTGGGGGTAAGACTATGAATAAAATCGGTGTATTAACAAGTGGTGGTGATGCACCTGGAATGAATCCAGCGATTAGATCGGTTGTTAGAACTGCCATTTACAACAATCTGGAAGTTGTAGGAATAAAACACGGCTATTCTGGATTAATTGAAAAAGACTTTTTCCCAATGCAGAGGGGATCGGTTGCTGATATTATTCAAAAAGGTGGTACAATATTACTTTCTGCCAGGAGCAAAGAGTTTCTGACAGAAGAAGGAAGAAAAAAAGCCTACCAAAATATGAAAGAAGAAAATATTGACGGGCTTGTAGTTATTGGTGGTGATGGTTCTTTAAGAGGAGTACAAAAGATTAATGAAGAATCCGATATTAAAGCTGTAGGTATTCCCGGAACTATTGATAATGATCTTTCCTGTACAGATTACACAATTGGTTTTGACACTGCCATGAATACAATACTTGATGCAGTTAACAAAATACGTGATACTGCTACATCTCACGAAAGGACTTTTGTTATAGAATGTATGGGAAGAGATTCTGGCTATTTAACAATGATGGCAGGTCTTGCCGGTGGAGCTGAGTTTATCCTTGTACCGGAAATACATTTTACACCAAAAGAAGTGACTGACAAGATTATCCAGGGTTTTGAACGAGGTAAGCTTCATAGTATAATATTAATTGCTGAAGGAGTCAAAGCTCCATTTGTTGATCTTAAGGCCTATAATGGTAGTCCGGGCCTTGCCCTCGGAGATCTCATTAGAGAATATACAGGTATGGAAACCAGAGTTACAATATTGGGTCACCTGCAGAGGG
>CAZLIW010000034.1:0-11097 GCA_964559325.1 uncultured Halanaerobium sp.
AATATTGGTATAGCTTCCAATTTTAATTGGAAAACCATCAGCTCTAACGGTGGTATTATACCATATGCTTGATTTTTCTCCTAATACTACATCTCCAATAATTTTACTTCCAGGTGCAGTGAATACATCTTTTTCTAATTTTGGACTTTTACCTTTAAATTTGTAAAGCATTCTCTTTCCTCCTCATATAATAAACTTAATTATGTTGAAATTTTACCACTAAATCAAATTATTTCTCGTTTCATTTATAACTATAACATTTTAGTAGTAAAGAAGCATATTTTTTATCATTCATACCTTATCTACTTTATATATTTTATTCGATTTACAGGAGTCAATTCCTTTATTTTCGGAAAGAAAATAATTCAAAAAGTAAAGTTATTTATTAAATTTATTTGTTGTTTTTTTGTTTTTTTATCATAATTATTTGAGAAAAAATTATTTTAAGAAAGGAATATCAGTATTATTATTGAAATATAATATAGTAGAGCCTATAGTATTTTGAACTTTATGTTTAATTTTTGTCAACTTTGTTGTAAAATATGATAGGTAAAAAATATTTTGAGAGGGGGAATTAAATTTTAGTTAGTCTTATTTCATATTTTTTATTGGCTGAGCAGTTTAGTAGTGGAGAGAAATTTAGAGCAGTAGTGGCTTGTATGTAAGAACAAAGAAAATTATGGAGGTATACTAATGACTAAAATAAAAACAGGATTTTTATTTTTAATAATTTTGACAGTGATTCTGGGAACTTCTGTTTCTGCAGCTGCAGCAACTCCAGATGATGCTCTGATAATGGCAGCAAGTACAGAAATATTTATTTCACTTGATCCAGCAGTGTGTTACGAAGTTCTTCCATCAAGAGTAGTAGATGCAGTATATGATCAGCTTGTGGGCTGGAAAAGTGTGGATGAATCACTTGTAATTGAACCTGAATTAGCAGAAAAATGGGAAATATCAGATGACAGAAAAACATATACTTTTACTTTAAGAGATGCTAAGTTTTCTAATGGAGATCCAGTTACTGCTGAAGATGCAGTATGGAGCTATAAAAGATATTTAAAAATGGAAATGCCATCTGTCTGGCTTCTCAATAGTATTGGTATTTCCAAAGATAATATGGACGAAAACATTAAATTAATTGATGAAAAAAGCTTTTCTATGACCTTTGATAAACCATATGCTGAGAATATTATTCTGGGTATTTTAACCAATAACTGGGGTAGTATTGTTAATAAAGAAGTTGCATTAGAAAATGAAGTTGATGGTGATATGGGTGAAGAGTGGCTGACAGAAAATAGCGCAGGTGCAGGACAGTATGTACTTGACGAATGGGAAAGAAATACCAAAGTTCTTTTAAGTGCCAATGAACATTATTATGGTGCTGAACCAAAACTGAAGAAAGTACAATTTAGAGATGTTCCAGAATCATCAACACAGAGACTTCTTTTAGAAAGAGGAGATGTAGATGTTGCATGGGATCTGACTCCACAGCTCTTAAAAGAAATGGAAGGAGCAGAAAATGTTGATATAGTTACAGTACCTGCTCATTCTAATGAATATCTTGCTATGAATGCTTCCTGGGGACCTCTAAAAGATCCAAAAGTTAGACAGGCAATCAAATATGCAGTTGACTATGATTCTATTGTTGAAGATATAAATGCAGGATATGCCATGAAAGTACAGGGCTTTATTCCTAAAGGATATTTTGGATATGTAGATAAAAATCCATTTGAAAGAGATATTGAAAAAGCCAAAGAACTTCTTGCAGAAGCTGGTTATCCTGATGGCTTTGAAGTAGAAATTCTTACAAATCAGAGAGAAACCAGAAAAGCTGAAGCAACTTTAGTTCAGTCAAATTTGAATGATATCGGTATTGACGCAGAAGTAACTGTTATGCAGGCCTCTCAGATGTATGCAAAGTACAGAGAACAGGGACATCAGTTAATTGTAGCAGGATGGGGAAATGACTATGCTGATGCTGATAACCTGGCTATGGCTTTTACAAGTTATGATGCCGGACAGCTTGCTTACAGATGTGCCTGGGAAGATGAAAAGGCAATTAAACTAGCTGAAGAAGGAAGATTTGAGCCTGACCCAGAAAAACGTGAAGAAATATACAAAGAATTAACAGATCACTGGTTTGAGAATGGTCCATTTGCTATGTTTTATCAGTCAGTTGAATTCTGGGGAGTTAGATCAGAATTAAAAGACTTTTATGATTCAGCATTTGGTTATTCTATGAAATTTAATTTTGGTGGAATTTCTAAATAATTATTAAGCCCATGGTATAAAACCAGGCTTATAGGATTAAATTATTAAAAACTTCCCCACCTGTAAAGTGGGGAAGTTAATCTATATTGGGGTGACTTTATGAATATTTGGAGTTATATTGTTAAAAGAATATTATTAATGATATTAGTTTTATTTGGTGTTAGCTGTATAGTATTTTTTATATCGCATATTATACCTGCTGATCCAGTTTCTTCTATTCTGGGAGGGAATGCTCCAGAAGAAGCTATAGAAAAAATGGAGGAAAAATTGGGTTATAATGATCCACTTCCAACTCAGTTTTATAATTTTATTACAGGTGCTGTAGTGGGAGATTTTGGAGTCTCTCTGCGAACCAACAATCCGGTAATGGAAGATATAAAAAGATATTTTCCTACAACTTTAGAGTTGACATTATTGGCTATGGTTTTTGCCATTATAACTGGATTGACTTTGGGAATTTTATCTGCTGTTTTTAGAAATAAGATGATAGATCAATTTTCCAGAGTTTTTTCAATTATCGGTGTAAGTATGCCGGTATTTTGGACAGGATTACTTCTGCTTTTATTATTTTATTATAAATTAGGCATCCTGCCGGGTGCAGGTAGAATTGGTTTTTTCTCTTCTCCACCTAACCACATAACAGGTATGTATCTTCTTGATTCAATATTAACAGGAAACTGGGCTGCATTTAAAGAATCTCTAATTCATTTAGTGCTTCCGGCTTTCTGTCTCGGATTTCTTGCAACAGCTTCAATCGCCAGGACAACCCGTTCCAGTATGCTGGATGTTATGAAACAGGAATATATAATGACTGCAAAGTCTAAAGGACTTAAAAAGAGTATTGTCATAATTAGGCATGCGCTGAGAAATGCTCTAATTCCAACTGTTACTATAATTGGATTAACTTTTGGAAGTCTATTAGGAGGAGCAGTTTTAACTGAAACTGTGTTTTCACTGCCTGGTTTGGGAAGGTATATAACACAGGGACTTTTATCTTTGGATTATAATTCTGTCATGGGTGGAACATTATATTTTGCTTTTATATATTCACTGGTTAATTTAATTGTTGATATACTTTATGCGGTTTTAGACGCTAGAATGAGGGTGTGATTTTGTGGCAGAGATTGATACTATTCCAAAAACTAAAAAAGAATTATGGTTAAAAAGAATGGAACCTTATATTGAAGATTTTAATCACACAGTGGATCTTTGGAAGAAAAATTTGCTTGCAGTTGTGGGGACAGTTATTATTGCATTATTTATTCTTACTGCGATATTTGCTCCTCTTTTGACTCCATACAGTCCTATAGAGCAAAATATGTCAATAAAACTGCAGGCTCCAAGCCTGGAACATCCTTTTGGCACTGATCAGTTTGGAAGAGATATTTATACCCGCGTACTTTATGGTTCAAGAGTGGCCGTTCAAATTATTTTAATTATTACATTTATCAGCGGCTTTATAGGTATCAGTGTGGGGGTAACTGCCGGTTATTATGGTGGTGTAGTGGATGATATTTTAATGCGGATAACAGATATGTTTCTTGCTTTTCCCAGGTTGATCCTTGCAATGGCCGTTGCAGCAATGCTTGGTCCAAATCTTAATAATGTTATTATTGCGATATCCTTTGTTATCTGGACAATCTATGCCAGATTAGCCAGAGCAGAAGCGATAAAAGTAAAAAAACAGCCATATATTGAAAGCATAAAATCTATGGGTGGAAGTGATTTAAGAATAATTTTTCTGCATATTTTACCGATGAGTATTTCACCAGTTTTAGTGCAAATAACGTTAAGAATGGGTACTATTATAATTACAGCTGCGAGTTTGGGTTTTCTGGGTTTAGGTGCTCAGCCGCCCAGTCCTGAATGGGGAGTAATGGTTAGTGATGGTCGAACCTTCTTAATTGATCAGTGGTGGATCTCTACTTTCCCGGGCATAGCAATTGCAATAGTTGTACTGGGATTTAATCTTTTAGGTGATGGAATTAGAGATATGCTGGATCCAAGGTTGAGGAGGTAATTGAATGGAAGCTAGAGGTAATCTATTAGATGTATCAAATTTAAATGTTGTGTTTTATACTTATAGAGGAATAATTAAAGCTTTAAATGGTGTTGAATTATGGATGAACAAAGGAGAACGTTTGGGAGTCGTGGGAGAAACAGGCTGTGGAAAATCTGTTACTTCCAAATCAGTTATGAGATTAATTGAAGAACCAGGCGAAATATTATCTGGTGACATTATATTTGATGGAAGAAATTTGATGGATTTAACTGAAGCAGAGATGAGAAAAATACGAGGAAACGAAATGTCAATTATATTTCAGGAACCTGTTTCAGCTTTAAATCCTGTTATGAATGTAGAATTTCAAATAGCAGAAGTTATAGCAAAAAAGAAAAACACCAGAATAAGAAAACAGTATCCAGCTGCTGCAGAAATGTTGGAATTTGTAGGTTTGGATTCTAAACGAGTGATGAAAATGTATCCACATGAATTAAGTGGTGGTATGGCTCAGCGAGTAATGATTGCTATGGGTCTGGCTCCACAGCCAAAGTTATTAATTGCAGATGAACCTACTTCATCTCTTGATGTGACCATACAGTCACAGATACTCAGCCTGCTGGATGATTTGGTAAGTGAAGTGGGCAATGCAGTAATGCTGATCAGTCATGACATGGGGGTTGTAGCCGAATTCTGTGATAAGGTTCTTGTAATGTATGCTGGTAATTCTGTGGAATATGCTTCAGTAAAAAACCTTTTTAGAAATCCGATCCATCCCTATACTAAGGGACTACTAAAAGCTGTACCCAGAATAGGCAGAATTGATGAGTTAAAAGCTATTAAAGGAACAGTTCCTGATTTAGTCGATCCACCTTCTGGCTGTCGTTTTCATAAAAGATGTCCGAATGTAATGGATATCTGTAAAGAAGAACGCCCACCTTTTGAAGAGGTTGAGCCAGATCATTATGTAGCCTGTTATAACTATAGTGCTGATGAAGGTGGTGAACAATAATGCAGGATTATGTTATGGAAATTAAAAATTTAAAAAAATACTTTAAATTAAAAGATAATATATTTGCAAAACCAAAATATGTTAGGGCTGTAGATGATGTTACATTTTCTGTACCTAGAGGTTCTACCTATGCTGTTGTAGGAGAATCTGGTTCAGGGAAAACAACTCTGGGCAGAACTATTTTAAGATTAATAGATGCTTCTGCCGGTGAAATAATAATGGATAATAAAAATATACTTGATCTCAGTAATAAGGAATTTATGGAATATCGCCGAAAAATGCAGATGGTATTTCAGGATCCATATAATTCTCTTCATCCTAAAAAATTGGTTAAAACAATCATTGGAGAAGGGATGAAGATACACTTTAAAGGTATTAAAGAAACGGAGATTAGAAAAAGGATTGCTGAAGTATTAAATGAAGTAGGTTTAAGAGAAGAGCATATGTTCCGTTATCCACATGAGTTTTCTGGAGGCCAGAGGCAGAGAATTGCCTTTGCAAGGGCGATTGTTCTTAATCCAAACTTTATTGTTCTGGATGAACCGACTTCTGCGCTGGATGTTTCGGTTCAGGCAATGGTGTTAAAAATGCTTAAAGATATAAAGAAAAAAGAAGATCTAAGTTATTTATTTATAACACATGACCTATCTGTTGTAGATTATCTGGCAGATCATGTTGCGGTAATGTATTTAGGAGAAATTATTGAAAAAGGACCCAAAAATAAAGTTTTCAATAATCCGGCCCATCCTTATACTGAACTGCTTTTAAATTCAAATCCGATTCCAGATCCATTTGCAGATCGGGAAAGAATTGAGGTCAAAGGTGAAGTGCCCAGTCCTATTAATCCTCCTTCCGGATGCAGGTTTCATACAAGATGCAGATATGCAGAAGATATCTGCAGTGTAAAAAAACCGGCAGAAGAGGTTATAAGTGAGGGGCATACCAGCAGATGTCATTTCTCTTTAGTTTAATATTAAAAAACCGGGGCAACTCGGTTTTTTTCTTTTTTAATATATAAAATTTAAGCTGTTTTTGCAGATCTTAACTTGCAAGCCTGATAGATATCAATTATAATTAAATATGTATAGAATAGTAGAGGTGGAAAAATGAGCAGCAAAAAGTGCAGAATCGGAATATTTGGAGGTACATTTGATCCGGTGCATCACGGTCATTTAATTATGGCAGAACAGGTACAGAGTCACTTCAGCCTGGACCGGATTATTTTTATGCCTGCTGGTATCCCACCACATAAAATAGGAGAAAAAATTTCTGATAATAAAAGCAGGATTGAAATGCTGAAACTTGCACTTCAGGATAATCCCTTTTTTAGGATTTCCACCTGGGAAATTGATCAGCAGGATTACTCTTATTCTGTGAGAACACTTAGAGAATTTGTGCCGTCCTTAAATGCGGCAGAAATATTCTTTATTATTGGAGCAGATTCTCTTGCTAATATCTTTTCCTGGAGAGAACCCGAATATTTGTTAAAAAATAGTAAATTTATAGTTGTCTATAGACCCGGATATGATTTGGATAATATAATGAAAAAAGAAAAATTGAGACCATTTTTAGATAATATTTTTTCATTTGCCGGGCCATATATAGATATATCTTCATCGCTAATACGAGATGAATTTAAAAACGGATTTTCCATCAGATATTTAACCCCTGATCCGGTAATAAGATTTATTAAAAAAAATGATTTGTATAATTGAGGATGAATCTTATGTTAGATAGTAAAAAAGAATTTATTAAAGAAGTAAAAAAAAGACTGGGTTCAGAAAGATTTGAACATACAGCTGGTGTTGTAGAAGCAGCACTTAAGCTGGCAGAGGATAAGGCTGTTAGTGTTAATAAGGTGGAAAAAGCTGCTTTTCTGCATGATATAGCTAAAAATAAAACTCTGGAAGAAATGCAGAAAATAATCAGTGAATCTGATTGGAAAGTTGATAAACTGGAAATGTCTATACCTGCTGTACTACATGCTCCAGCAGGAGCGATAATTGCAGAAAAAGAATTTAGAGTTACTGATGAAGAAATTCTGGAAGCCATACGCTTCCACACTCTGGGACATCCTGATATGTGTCTAACAGCATTGATTATATTTGCAGCTGATTTTATTGAACCACATAGAAATTTTCCCGGTGTAGAAAAAATTAGAGAAATTATTTTTAAAAATTTTACAAGAGGTATAATTGAGATATGCAGCAGCATGATTCAGCATCAATTAGAGACAGCAAAAATTATACATTCAAATACTGTAATGCTTAGAAACAGATTCTTGCTGTATTGAGAGGAGCATATATATGGTCGGCAAGTTAAAAAAAAGTAAATATATTTTATTGATTTTAATTCTTTTTCTTCTCGGCATAGCTATTTCTATTTTTTTTAATGATGACTTTAGTATTTTAAACAGCAGTCCGTTTAAAAAAGAAAAGATTAATGTTTTAATAGTGGGCTATGATTCTGAGATCAATGGACCTTCCAGAGCTGATACAATTATTCTGGCCAGCTTTGATATAGACACAAAAGAAGCGGGTATTATATTTATTCCAAGAGATACAAGAGTTAAGATACCGGAAAGAAGCTATGGGAAGATTAATTCTACTCATGCCTATGGTGGTATAAAGCTTACCAAAAAAACTGTGGAAAATTTTCTTGATATACCAATAGATTATTATGTTGAAACGGATTTTAAAGGATTTGAAAACATCATTGATTTAATTGGTGGTGTAGAAATAAATATTAAAAGTCATTTATATTATGTTGATAAGGCGGGAGGATTATATATAAACTTAAAACCCGGCAGACAGAATCTGAGCGGGAGTGAAGCACTTCAGTATGTAAGATACCGGGATACAGCAATGGGTGATATTGGTAGAGTCGCCAGACAGCAGAAATTTTTGAATGCAGTCATTGAAAAAGGAACTTCACCGGCAATAATTCCTAAACTGCCGGGGATTGTTAAAGAGTTAAATGATTCTGTGGAAACCAATATACCTCTACAGGATATAAATCCTTTTTTATCGTTGGCAAAGGAAATTGATTTAAATAAAGTAAAAATTGAAATGCTGCCAGGAGAACCAAAATATATTTCTGGAGTAAGCTACTGGCTGCCTGACAGAGAAGAAGCAGAAATAATGGTTGATAATTTAATCAGAGATAAATCTTATATTAAAAACAGCAGTTATAAACTTTCTATTTTTAATGGTAATGGAGCTCCAGGTATGGCCGGTGATTTAGCAGAAAAATTAGGAAAATATGGATTTCAAGTAAGTAAAACATCTAATGCAGATAATTTCAATTACAAACAAACAGAGATAATATATTATTCTAAAGAGGACCGTGATACTGCACAGGGAATAAAAGAATTAATTAATGGAGAAATTCAGTTTGAAGCTAAAGAAAAAAGCGGTATAGATATAATTATTGGTTCTGATTATCTGCAGTTAATAGAGGAGGAAAATAATGAGTAAAGAAATTTCTATTAAAGAAATAGCATTAATAGCAGCTGAAGCAGCTGATGACAAAAAAGCTGAAGATATAGAAATATTAAATCTGGAAGGGCTGACAGTGATTGCAGATTATTTTGTAATCTGCAGTGCAAATTCTGATAAACAGGTTAAGGCCATTTACAGAGCTGTCGACGAAAAGCTCAGTGAACTAAATATTGAAGCCAAAAAGGTGGCCGGTCTTGATGATGCTCGCTGGGTATTAATGGATTATGCTGATGTTATAGTACATGTATTTCAGAAGAGAGAAAGAGAATACTATGATCTGGACAGATTATGGGCTGATGCAGAAAAGATATTGAGAAAAGAAGAGTAGCAGACATAAATTTGACTTTTTAGACTATTATTAATATAATAGCAGGTAATATAGAAAAGACTGTGAAGAGAAGCAGTAGAAAAATATCTGTTTAAAGAGAGTCGATGGTTGGTGCAAATCGATACACGTATTTTTCGAACTCGTCTCTGAGTCCGGCTGATAAAATTAAAGTCAGCTGCGCTGTGTGCGTTAAACACAAATGAGTGGGTTTTTAGCCAAGTTAGGGTGGTACCACGGATTTAATCCGTCCCTGTTTTTTCAGGGGCGTTTTTTAATTTAAAAATTTAAATATATTCTAAGGAGTGTGAATTGTATTGCAGGATTTTTATCCATTTAGTAAAGTAGAAAAAAAGTGGCTTAAAAGATGGGAAGACTCTGGACTTCACAAAACAGGTGATGATCCAGAAAAAGAAAATTATTATGTTTTAGAAATGTTTCCATATCCTTCTGGGAATCTTCATATGGGACATGTCAGGGTGTATTCTATTGGAGATGTGATAGCAAGATACAAGAGGATGCAGGGTTATAATGTGCTTCATCCTATGGGGTGGGATGGTTTTGGTCTTCCAGCAGAAAATGCAGCTATCAAGCATGGAAATATTCACCCTAAAGAATGGACCTGGGATAATATTGCTAATATGAAGAGGCAGATGAAAGCAATGGGATTGAGTTATGACTGGGATAAAGAGGTTACTACTGCAGCAGAAGATTATTATAAGTGGACACAGTGGTTTTTTGTTCAGATGTACAAAAATGATCTCGCATATAAAAAAGAGTCTGCTGTAAATTGGTGTCCCAGCTGTGAAACTGTGCTGGCAAATGAACAGGTAGTAAATAATGCCTGTGAAAGATGCGGTACAGAGGTGAATATAAGAGAATTAGAGCAGTGGTTTTTAAAAATTACTGATTATGCGGAAAGACTTTTAAATGATCATGACCTTCTTGATAACTGGCCGGAAAAAGTAAAAATTATGCAGAGAAATTGGATTGGCCGCAGTGAAGGAATGAGAATCAAATTTCCTGTAAAAGGTATGGATGAAGAGCTGGAAGTTTTTACAACAAGACCTGATACCCTTTATGGTGCAACATATATGGTTCTTGCACCAGAACATCCACTTGTCAAAGAGATGACAGAAGGTACAGAAATGGAAGTTGAAGTTAAAGAATTTATAGAAAAGGCAAAAAAACAGAAAGAAATGGAAAGAACATCTCCGGAATCAGAAAAGCTGGGAATTTTTACCGGTGGATATGCAGTTAATCCTGTAAATAATGAAGAGATTCCAATTATGATTGCTAATTATGTATTGATGAGCTATGGTACGGGTGCGATAATGGCAGTGCCTGCTCATGACCAGCGTGATTTTGATTTTGCACGTAAATATAAACTACCCATTAGAGTGGTAATCCAGCCTGAAGACAGAGAAGAAATTCTCACATCAGAAGAAATGGAAACAGCATATGATGGCGATGGTTATTTAATCAATTCTGAACAATATAATGGTTTGAGTGTCAAAAAAGCATTTGATAAGATGGCTGAAGACTTTGATAAAGAGGGAATAGCAGAGCTGGAAGTTAATTACAGGTTGAGGGATTGGCTTATTTCCAGACAGAGATACTGGGGTGCTCCCATACCTGTAGTTTACTGTGAAGAATGTGGCGCTGTTCCTGTGCCAGAATCTGAACTTCCGGTAGAACTTCCTCATGATGTTGAGTTTAAACCTACCGGTGAATCACCACTTAAGTATGTTGATGAATTTGTCAATACTACCTGTCCTGAATGTGGTGGACCTGCCAGAAGAGAAACAGATACTATGGATACATTTGTAGACTCATCCTGGTATTTTCTCCGTTACTGTGATCCTAAAAATACAGATCTTCCATTTAGTAAGGAAAATGCTGACAAATGGTTTCCAGTAGATCAATATATTGGTGGAATAGAACATGCTATTCTGCATCTTCTTTATTCAAGATTTTTTACCAAAGT
>CAZLIW010000035.1:0-10969 GCA_964559325.1 uncultured Halanaerobium sp.
GCTTTTTTGTTTTTTTCTTTGATAAATTTCAGCACAAAATAATTGTTGCCGCTTAAGACAAGAAATCCCTTATCTATAAATGGAAGACCGCCGAACTCTTCGTGTATATGTCTGGCCTTCATGGGAGGACCGGCTGCTTCCATCACTGTTGTATATCCCATCAAACTATAGCGGTACCCTGTCACATAACTTGTTGGTACTGTTGAACCCACACCGGAGCGGAGACCTCCTTTTTGGGGAACATTATCATGTCGGTGATCTTCCGGCCTCAGCACACGACCGGCATTTACTTTAGGTCCTGCAATATGTGCATGAATATCTACTCCTCCCGGCATTACAATTTTTTCTTTAAGATCTATCTCCTGATAACTGCCCCGGCTTTTTGCACTTTCCATTTTTTCTGCTGAAGGTTTTGAAACTATTTTTGCATTATCAATCCAGATATCTTCTTTTACTGCAGATTTATTATTTTTTGGATCATAGATGATTCCATTTTTTAATCTAATCATTTTCTATCAGCTCCCCTATTCTGGATACTGCAGAAGCATCATCCGACCAGCTGTCGTCGAGAAATTTTCTCAGCTGAAGTGGAACATGATCCATCCTATAAACTGTTCCGGAAGCACTAATACCTTTTACAGCAGATGGAATCACTACATCTGCTATTTCTGTAGTTAAATTCCAGTGAGGATCCAGAACTATAGTCGGTATTATTTTTAAATATTCTACTGCCTCATGTGGCAGGCTGGCTGCAGGGTCAGAAGCAATAATAAATGCTGCATCTACCTCTCTGCGGGCCAGCAGGTCAACTGCCGAAAATTCTCCCGGATTATAGCGGGGATAATTTCTGCTGAAATTAACTGAAAACGGGTAACCTGTCTGCCAGGCCATTGTGATTTCACTGCCGGCAACATTTCCATGTCCCCGCATAGGTATCATTACAAATCTTCCATAATCATTAAGATTTCTAACCAGGCTCATTGCAGCCCAGGTGTTCATATATTTTCCTCTACTCATAGTTAAACCCATTCCATAAAAAACAGAACCATATTCTGCTTTTTTCATTTTCTCTGCCAGTTTTTTCAGCCTCTCCAGCTCTATACCACCTATTCTGCCGTCTTCTGAAGTCGGTGTTTTGCCGCTTACAAGCATCTGTAGAGCCATCAATATTTCAAAATCAGAATTTGGTTTTACCTGAAAAAACTGATCTGCCATTTTGGCAGTAGGAGTTTTACGGACATCAAAAACTATTATCTCCCTATCTTTTCTGCTCTTACGATACATACCCTGTGATAATATCGAATATCTTTTGGCATGATTTGGATGAGCTTCTGCAGGATTTGATCCCCAAAATATCATCATATCTGATCTGTTTTTTACTTCACCTAAGGTAGCAGATACCATACCTACAAGCTGTTTTGCCAGTGTACCCGGTCCATGACAGACAGAAGATGTGCTGTCTATATTGGCACCACATTTTTCTGCCAGCTCAACTGCAGCCTTCTGTGCCTCTGCAGTTGTACTGCTGAGACCATAAATAAGTGGATTTCTGCTGTTGTTTAAAATTTCTGCTGCTGCAGAAACCGCCCTTTTATACTTAACTTCTCTTCCTTCTACCTGTGGAACAGTTCTATCTTTTAAAGCATGTTCATATTTTTTTCTGGAAATGGCACAGGCATTTTTTATATTTTCTATTTTATTGTTTTTAACCGTTATTTCAATATCATCACATAGTGCACCACAAAAGGTACAGATTATATTTTGATAGGTTTTACTCTCCTCATTCAACTATCTTCCCCCTCCTTTCTTTTTATCATTACTTCTTTACCTTTAGAGCTCGGCATCCCGGTTCCATCTGTATCTGTACCGATCAATTTATTTGCCCGTGGACCATAGGGAATAAAAACTACCTCTTCCGGAAGATCACCTTTTTTACAGATCAGCTCAACCTCTCCAGAATCTGTGTAAAGTACTATTTTCTCTCCTTCGGTTAAATTATATTCTTCCATTATGTTATCATTTAATTCCACATAGGCTGTACTGTCTTTATAATTTTGATTTTTTTTGCCAGAAACAGAGGCCATTCCCTGCTTTATAGTTCTGCCTGTTATCAGAGTAAATGTTCTTTTATCAGACAAATTTACACCTCCTCTAAAGCAAACTCTTCCAGAAAAGCAAAAGCCTTTCTGCACATCTCAAACAATTTCTGCCTGCTGCCTGAGCTAACTAAAACCGTGGAGACCGGGTCATGCTTTTCTATTTCTTCTCCTGGATGGGGAAGATCTCTAAATTCGTATTTTCCGTTCATATTAACTGATTTATAATCAAGCAGTTCCGTTATCTCTCTCTTTACAGTCAGATCAGATTTTGCATAATAGATTATCTTTGCATATAATGGCATTTCTGAACTAATATATTTTTCACTGAGGTTTTGATCTATCCTATCATAAAAATAAAGTTCAAAAAGTTCTGCACCAAAAATAGGCAGCAGCAGCTCAACTGCTGCAGTAAAGCGGGGGTTTAATTCTATAAAATATATCCCATCAGACGACAGTATAAAATCTATTCCATTGATACCTTTAAGTCCAAAGTTTTCTGTCAGCTCTGATGCCATTTTTTTCAGATGACTGATAATTTCCAGATCGGGTTTAATTAATATATTGCCACCATATTTAAAACTGTCTTTAGTTAAATCTTTAAGCTGTTCTGTAACTCCCAGAATTTCTGCATTTTTCTCATCTGCTGCAAAAAGAGCAGAAGATACTTTGCCTTCAATATACTGCTGCAGATAAAAATTATTCCACATTTCTTTTTCAATTTCTTTTTGAGCTGTGCTGAGATCCGGGTAAAGTTTTATATTTTTACCCCCACCACTCAAATAAGGTTTTAGCAGGTATTTCCTATTCGAATCAATTTTCTTTTCTTTTTTTAATTCTTCTTCTGATTTTATAATTTTGGGAAGACTAAACTTTTTTCTTTTTAAAAAACTGAATAAATCCTGCTTATCTGTTATGCTTCCTCTTTTTAATTTAACTTTTTGTAGTGTTTCTGCTGAATTACCCAGCAATTTAATATCTTTGCCGGTCAAAACTTTATTTAACAATTCCGGCTTGTTATCCCAGTCAGAGCTGTAAACAAAATACTGCTCATCATCATAATTATTTTCTATCAGATCAAGCAGTATTTGTGTGCTGTAATTTTTTTCTGCAGAATCATGTTTTATGCTGAAATTTTTACGGCAGAATTTTTTTAAGTCAAGATCACCAAAAAAATCTATACAGCTTATATTACAGCCTGCCTGTGCTGCTGTTTCAGATAAAGCACGCCCGGAAAATCCACTGGCAATAACTTTCATCTATTACAGCTCACTGTAAAGCTTATATACTTCCAGAACATCAAATACTATATCGCTGCTGTTAAACAGTTCAGATATTGCTTTTTTGTGCAGTTTCATTTTTAAACCACCTATTCCCAGGGCTCCAAATATTTTAACACCATCAATAATATCTCCATCAGCTCCAGGTTTTATACCTTTGATTCCAACCGGACTTACAGCATTTATATCTCCCATTGCTTTAATATTATCTGCCTTTTTCCACATATCTTCTGTAATAAAATTAATTTTTGGTGGACCGGCTGATAGTATAACATCTTTTCCGCTTATTATCTTTTCGAATTCTTCTTTTTTTGAAGCCTGAACTCCATAAATATTTTTTACACCATATCTCTCCATTATTTCTTCTGCCTTCTTTTCTGCTCTCTTCTGACTGCGGGATGTGATAACCACCTCGGCACCTTCTTTTGCAAACAGCATAGCTGCTCTAACCCCGACCGGTCCTGTTCCTGCTATAACAGCTGCTTTTTTTCCTTTTAAATCCAGAACGTTTTTAATTTTCAGTACTGCTGCTGCTGCTGTTGTATTTGCTCCATTTGAATCTAAAAGTACTGAAACTCTAAAGTTAGCAAAAAATACTTCTTTTACTTCCGCCAGGATTTCTTCACCTTTATTTACATCAGAACCCCCTATAAAAACAGCTGTATTGTTCATTTTTTTTGGACTACGGGTAAATACAGCTCCATAAATAATATCTTCTACTTCCTTTTTCTTTATTCCGGCATGAGAAATTATATTATCTGTTCCCGCATCATAAGCAACAACCTGATCAAAGGTGCTCGGGCGTGAATCTGTATCAAGCTGAATAAGAAGTTTTTTCATTTCCACTGCTCACCTCTGTATAATTTTTGAAGACAGTGGGATATCCCACTGTCTTCTTAATACTTAATATTACATCTGCCATCTTATTTAATTAAACTGTATCCTTCCAATTGCAGTGCTTGTGCTTTTTAATATAGGTACATACAGCACAGTCCTTACAGTAGCGGGCCGGTGCAACTACTGCTTCCGGCTTGGTTGCAATTATATTTGTCATTAGAGTTGCGGTAACCGGTTCACTTGTCAGCAGACATGGGAAATCAGCCAGACGCATCAGTGATGAAAATTTAACTGTAATTGCACAGGCAGGATATGCATAACGCTGTGTATTCTGCAGTATTTCACTGTTTTCTATCGGACCGAAGTCTACTTTGATACCTTTAACTTTACATCCGGCACCAATTGGTTCATCATCTATTATCTTGTCACCACGGTGAATCATATCCATAAAGTCAACATTGTGCAGCTCTGCAGCCTGACCTCTGCCTGGATTTAAGTTTACATAGTTGTGGAATCTCTTTGTTAAAAGATCAACAATCATTGGAGCTGTAAATCCTTCATCCCAGAGCATTGAAGAAACTGCTGCTGCTGTTGAACCTGTAGCAACACTTAAAATATCATAGAGGCCGTCATAGCCTTTTTTTAGGCCTTTTTCTAATGTATTTTTCATTACATTGGAAACTACTTCTATAATTTCCATTGTTACATCATCTTTAAGCATATTGTAGGTTGACTGTGCAATGTGATGGGCAATATCTCCAACACAGTAGGCAGGGACTACAACTATATTTCCAGTATGAACTCCTGCTTTTTTGGCTGCAAGTACATAAGGCTTCATCCATTCTTTGTAGCGCTTCATATATTCCTTAGTATTAAATGAAGTCATACCTGCATCTTCCATCAGCTTAACCTGTGCATCTACTGGCTTATCATAGAGCATCTGCATAGTTTTAACTTCTTTATCAGCAGCTTCTGCTGCAGTTTTACCACTTTCTACAGCTTCTGTCCAGGCTCCACCAATACCATAAGAGGTATTCATACCCCAGGATTTGGCTGCCAGCAGTGTCTTTTTGTAATCTCCATCAATATCAGTATTTTTGAGGATTTCATTTACTACATTACTTACTGAGCCAGGGCTGAATGCAAAGTCAACAACACAGGTAGGTCCATACATTCCACCATATCTGCGCATTGCTTCACGGGCGATAAGGGCTTCTTCTTTTTTAATCTGCTGGATAAACTTCTCTGCTGCTTTTCGGAAATCCGGATCATCTTCATATAAAATTTCAAGAATTGGAGGTGTCTGATAGTGCTCAACAAATGGGTCATCCTCAGGACGAACAGTATCTGTTAAGTCTTTTAGTATTTCATAATGGGCTTTAACAGACTCAATGTGAAGATCAAACACTTCTTTTGACTGTCCTTCTATCGGCTTCATATTTTTAACAGCATCAACATAAGGTTTGGCATCTGTAATTTTAAACTTCTTACCTCTTTTTTCTTTAAAAACACCAACATCTGCAAATTGAGCTGCAACAGCCTCATTAATCATTTTCTTAGCAATTTTAGCTTTGTCTACCATGAAATATCCTCCTTTATGAGATAAATGTCAATTTACAACTGCACCTACTTATCCCCTACTCAGTTATTAACGACTATCCAGATCCCCCCTTTCTTTCTATAATTGATAAATTTATATATTCCACTATATATTATATGCATATATCATTCCATAAGTTTATATTTTAGGAAATTATTTTGTTTTCCCCTGTCTTTCAGTAGGTTCATTGAAACTGGACAGTGTGGAAATGTTTTGCAAGTTTGAATTTTCAGATAAAAATACGTATAGAAATTAAACACTGTATAATATTTAAACATGTTTTTTAACTGTTACTCCTTTAACTGCTGCTTTTGTGGTAATTATATCTGAAATATAACCTTTAAATTTATTAAGCAGACTTTCCTTGACCATTTCTGCTGCTTTTTCATCTGCACAGACACCGTAAAGTGAGGGGCCCCAGGAGCTCTGGCCTGCTCCATATGTTCCATTATGAAGCATAAATTCTACTATTTCTGCAGATGTTTCTGTACTATACCTCCCACCCTGCACCTGTTTAAAATAATCTCCCACATTTATTTCCAGCTTTGTTAGAGCTCTGCCGAAGCTTTTAATGTCTTTTTCCATCAATGCAGGAAGCATACCCAAAAGAACATGGTGAGCATTTTCTGCAGCAGTATCTCTGGACATTGCTTTTAAATCTCTGAAAGTTTTAATTTCATTTTTTCCTGAAAGCCCTGTTTTATCTGCCTTTGGAAAAACGATAACTAATCTCCATGATTCCGGTACTTTTTTTTGGAAAATAATAGGAGGAAGGTAATTATCATTTTCTTTTTCTGCAGCAGGACGGCCTCCATCTACTACAAATCCACCTGTATAAAATACTCCAAAACCTATACCTGATCTGCTGTGTTTTCTGTCAACATATGCTGCTACCTGTTCTGGAGTTAAATTTAAATTATAAAGATTGTTTAGACCCTCTCCCAGTGTTAGTCCTATCTGTGTTCCGGATCCCAGTCCCTGATGAAATGGTAGAATTTCTTCTATTTCTACTTCAGCTCCTTCTTTTGGCTTCAGTATATTTTCTCTGCTGAGTTTTTTTACAAATTTATTTAAAATTTTAGCTGTTTTTTCTGCCTGCTTACCCTTTACAATAATTTTATCTGATTTTTTGAACTTCATAATACAGGCTGGATTTTCGACTCCCATACCTGCACCACCATATATTCTTCCCCTGCTGCCATCCAGATCTATCTGTCCAAAATGTATCCTGGCCGGACTTTTAATTTTTATCAATTTATCAGCCTCCCGGATATTTCAAATATTTTTTTAAGAAATTATAGCATTTTATTTCAGCCGCTCCTGCAGTTTTAATTATTATTCTTCTGTTTTTCTGTAGAAAATTTCTGGCCTCTTCACTGCTGCAGCTGATTCCGATCCGTGATGCCATAACTGCTGCCTCTACCAGCAGATTGCTGGCCCTATTGAAACCAATGTATTCTCTGAGATTATTTCTGGAAATTATATCAGCTCTAATCAAATATTTTTCTTTTTTTTCTGCAGCTTCTGCAGCATTAAATTCCAGATATCTGCATGAATTTTTCAGATAAAAACAGTTAGTATCAGCAGTTTTATGTACTTCAAAATCAGGTTCAGAAAGGGCTGATTTTACAATATGCAGTGCACTATCAGTTATATTAATTACTCCTTTTTTTGTATTTATTAAATTTTCTGCTGTTTTTGAGCTTTTATAAAGGTAAAACTCTACTATATCTGCATTTAATTTAACACCTGCCGTTGAAAAGTGGGGAGTTTTATCACTGTTTAAAGTTGTCAGCACAGCCTCTATAATCACTTCTTTCTCCTCCTGTATTATCTTATTCCTGAATTTTATCATTTCTATATTAACCCATTTATATATCAGCTTACTCCTATACATCAATTTTATCCCTGAGTATTATCTTTATGAGTATTATCTTTATGAGTATTATCTTTATGAATATTATCTTTATCATTATTAATTAATATTTTTTATTCATTATAATAGATATTTTTTATTCATTATAGATATTTTATGGATATTTAAAAAAATTCCTTTCTCAGCTGTACAGTTTAAAAAATTACTCTAAATTAAAATAATCTAAATATCCCCATCTCAGCTTATCTTCCTGCCGATAATTTTTTCTAAGTTTGAGCGCAGTTTCTGCTTTTTTCAGCTCTTTACCCAGATAAAATGCGTGAGAAGCAGTATCGACATAATTAAGTTTGTCAAACAGCTTTTCTATATTCCTGCCGTGATAGTATTCTCTGCCGTTAAAAATATGAATTTCTTTTCCATCAGTTAATATTCTGTAATTTTTGTCTCTAACAGATGCTGCTATCTCCTCTATTTCTTCTCTGCTGTAATTTTTGTTTTTTCTGTCTTTTAGGGTTATAAGAAGTTCTGACATTTTATTGGGAAGCATATTTTCTCTTCTGGCATATTGATTAATTTTTAGAGCCAGATTCAGTTCTTTTACAGAACCGGCAGTTTTGGCAGATGCTTCTGTTGTAAGGACATAATCTATGTCAAGCTCTGAAGCCAGGGCTGCTGCAATAAAGTTTAATCCTGTACTATCTGCATCTGTTAGTTCTATTAAATTGCCCACCCCCATCATAACCTGACTTTCTCCACCACCATTTGTGCAGAGCTCAATATACCTGACGATAGACTGATTAAAACCAAAGTTTATGGGGTCCAGTATTGGATCCGCTATATAATTTTTGCACCCTCTTTTTTTTATCTCTTCAATATTTTTATAAAGTGAATTTAATCCACCTTCCTGATCCGGGATTACAATTGGGATAAAACTGGCTCCTTCCAAAGCTTCCAGATTGCTGCTGTTGATACTCAAAACATAGTCTATACCTTCCTGATCTGCCCTCTTTATTTCTTCTGCATTTAAACTGTCAAGACTCAGCTTAAAACCTCTTTCTTTAAGTTCATAAATTGTTTTTTCCAGATGTGGAAATTCTCTTCCGTTGACACAGCCTAAATCCACTATATCTGCACCACTCAACCTGTAATACTCGGCTCTAGTGATGATTTCAGAAATTGGAGTAAGTGCTGCTTCATTTATTTCTGCAATAATTTTAGTTTCCCGATCTTCTTTTTCAAAATCTATTCTGACAGGCTTTTGTCCAAAAAACTCAGACAGGTCAATAATTTCATCCGGCCCCCGCACTACTTCAATATGATAATCAAATATTTTATTCAACTCTGTTTCAATTTTATCTTCTTCTGCTCTGGATCGCCCGGGCAGATATATTTCAAGCCTGTTTTGAGTATAATGCTTCAGCTGCCTATTTCCCTTTAAATTTTTAATAATATATCTGCTGTCCATAAGTGCAGCCACCGTAATAGGCATTTTAATAATACTGTATTCTTCTTTTAAATCCAGCTGTGATAGTGTTTTCTGGAGTGAGGAAAAAGCCAGTTTTCCGGTTATAAATAGTTTTTTAACCATAACTCCACCTCATTAGGATGTGTAATAACCTTTACTCTTTCCACCGTTTTTAATTTTTTTGTATTTTCAAGATCAATTTTACGGGGAAAAACATCCACCATTTTGTCCGGTGCTGGAGATACCAAATTTTCATCTATATCTGTCGGCAGTATCAGGACAGGCACCTTTGCTTTACCTGCATGTGCCATCATATTTGTAACCAGTGTATCCGAAATACCGTACAAATATTTTGCAGCTGTATTTGAAGTTGTCGGGGATGACACCAAAAAATCGTAGTGGCCTTTGTACAGTCTTCCTATAACTGCTGCACTGGGGCTGGTATCTTTGTGAATTTCACAGTTTAATTCTTTTAACCTGTCATAAAGTCCATAAATTCTAAGAACTTCCAGTCCTGCATCACTTAAATATATATCGACTTCCCACCCACTGTGTTTTTCTTTTAAATATTTTATTTCAGCCAGAGATTCTTTCAGCAGATGTCCGGCACCTGTTATACACCAGGCTATCTTTCCTTTTAAATTATCATTTTCTATCAAATTTATTTCTGCTCTACCCAGTGAACCATTGTGAAAGGCAGAAGCAATAAGCAGTCCGGAAAATCCTGCTTTTTTTACAATTTTTACGTCTCTGTAATCTTTAATTCCTCCCCCTGTGATAAATTCGAGTTCGGGAAATGCTGCTTTTATATTCAGCAGATATTCTGCCAGTCCCCGTCCTGTACCTACCTGAGCGAGATCCAGCATAATAAATTTTTTGTAGCCGTAAGATTTTATTTCTCTTACTATATGCTTTGTTTCTGCCTGATCCCATTTTTCTATTTTATGAATCAATTCTCCATTTTTGAGATCAATACTGATATATATTCTGTCTCTGTAATCTTTTAATTTTTCTAAAAGGCTCAGGTCAGTTAGAGATTCAGTAGCAATTATGACATAATCTATCCCCTTTTTTAAAACTCTAACAATATCTTTTTTATTATCAAATCCTCCATCGAGTAAAATCTTTAAATCAGGAAATTGTTTTTTAATTTTTAAGACAGATTTTAAATTTCTTTTTTCCCCGACCAGTGAATCCAGATCAGCAATATAAAGAGTTTTTAAGCCCAGTTTTTTGGTATAGATCTCTGCTATTTTTTCAGGAGTAGGTATATCGTCCTCAGTAAGCCTGCTTTTTATCGGCTTATATTTTTCTCTTTCTCCTGCCTCTGCCTGTACTACCAAACTTTTTTTGATATCTATAACTCCTATAGTCTGCAAAAAAATCACTCTCCTGTTTTTATCTGATGTTTTTCTATTTTATTGTAAAGGGTGGTTCTTGTTATACCAAGAATTTCTGCTGCCTTTGTTAAGTTTTGATCGGATTTTTTTAGTGCACTTATTACCGCTTTTTTTTCCATTTTTTCCAGAGACATAGGTCCAGATTCATCTGTTTTCTTTGCTGATTTTTTGCGGATTTCTTTCGGCAGATGTTTTGGTTTTATAATTTCTTGATCCATTGCAAATGTTATTACACCTTCCAGCATATTTTCCAGTTCTCTTACATTTCCCGGCCAGTCATAATTGATCAAATTTTTTAATGTATCACTGTGAATTTTTTTGCTGGGAATACCAAATCTATGGCAGTGTTTTTTAATAAAGTTTTCCGATAATAGTTT
Source organism: uncultured Halanaerobium sp. (assembly GCA_964559325.1). Taxonomy (GTDB): domain Bacteria; phylum Bacillota; class Halanaerobiia; order Halanaerobiales; family Halanaerobiaceae; genus QPJE01. Next base: position 10,932 of record CAZLIW010000035.1, read on the forward strand.
TATATCTTCTTTTCTTTCCTTAAGCTCTGGTAGTGGTA
>CAZLIW010000036.1:0-1279 GCA_964559325.1 uncultured Halanaerobium sp.
GAGTGTCATTCATCCAGCCCATATTCCATTTATAATTAAAGCCAAGTCCGTCATCGTGAACAGGTGCTGTTACCAGAGGCCAGGCACTGGATTCTTCAGCGATCATTAAAATACCGGGATAGCGGTTAAACATTTCCCTGTTCAATTCTTTAATAAATTCTATTGCATTTAAGTTTTCAAATCCTCCGTATTTGTTTGCAGCCCACTGTCCGTCTTCTTTTTCATAGTTTAGATACAGCATGTTGCTTACTGCATCAACTCTCAGACCATCAATATGATAGGTGTTAAACCAGAAATCTGCACTTGAAATCAAAAAACTCCACACCTCATTTTGAGCAAAGTCAAAATTTAGTGTGTCCCACTGTATATTTTCGGCTCTTCTGGGATCACTGCTTTCAAATAGATGTGTACCATCAAAAAGGCGCAGCCCATGATCATCTTTACAAAAATGGCTGGGGACCCAATCCATAATAACAGCCAGATTATTTTTGTGGCATTTGTTTATAAAATACATAAAGTCTTCTGGTTTTCCATAGCGGGATGTTAAAGCAAAGTAACCAGTAGTTTGATAACCCCAGGAACCAGAATAGGGATATTCTGTTAAAGGCATTAATTCAATATGAGTAAATCCCATATTTTTTACGTAAGAGATAAGTTTATCAGCTATTTCTCGGTAATTCATAAATTCACCATTTTTTTTCTTCCATGATCCCAGATGGACTTCATAAATAGAAATAGGCTGTTTTAAAGGAATTTGTTCCTTTCGCTGCTGAAGCCATTTACTATCTTCCCAGCTGAAATGATCAAAATTATAAATCTGTGAAGCTGTGCCGGGACTTTTTTCCTGTCTTAGAGCATAGGGATCTGCTTTAATTCTTTCCATACCTCTGTAACCTCTAATCCAGTATTTATATAACATGCCAATTTCAGCTTTTTCTACAAAACCTGTCCATATTCCGGAATCCTGTAATTTGCTGAGGGGGTTTTTACCTTTATCCCAGCTGTTAAAATCACCGATTACACTAACTTTTTCTGCAGATGGAGCCCAAATAGAAAAACGAATACCTAGTTTTCCATTTTTTTTAACAGGATGTGCACCTAAAAATCTGTATGATTCATAATGTCTTCCCTGATGAAAAAGATAGCGGTCATAATCACCTGGATATTTTTCTGAATTCATATACCTTCTCCTTTCTATAATATATTTCTGTACAATTTTGAAATTTTTAAATCGTTATATAATACTATTTCCTTATTATACTATTTCTCTATTTTATGA